>JAUIHO010000182.1 GCA_030432035.1 Phycisphaerae bacterium | reverse complement strand
TTTAGTCCACCGTTACTTGCTGCTGTAACAACATTTTTTTGAGAAATGGGCCACCTCGCGCGTTGCGCCGACCGTGCAGGGGTGACTAATACTCGGCGATAATCGATGAACGCGGTCGTCGCCTTTGAATGGTGGAAAGGAATGCACGTTGGGAAACGCAAGACGGTGCCCTATGGGGGTGGGGCACCTTGCGTTGTTTGCACAATCAGTATCTGAGCCACAGACGGCTCAATCATCCCCAAACATGCCGCTTAGCCCGAAGCCGCCGAGGATGGAGCCTTCGCCCTTTCCGCCCGCGGCACTGAAGGTGCCGGCGATGCGGCCCGCAAGGCGCGAAAACGGCAATGACTGTAACCAAACCGTGCCGGGGCCGGTGAGGCTGGCCATGAAGATGCCTTCGCCGCCGAAGAGCATTGTCTTCACGCCACCCGCGCGCTCGATGTCGTAATCCACACTGGGTTGAAACGCGACGAGACAGCCCGTGTCGCACCGTAACTTCTCACCCGCTGCGAGTTGCCGCCGGACAATGGTGCCGCCCGCATGCACGAACGCCAAACCATCGCCCTTTAAGCGTTGCAGAATAAAACCTTCACCACCAAACAGACCTGCACCGATCTTTTTCTGAAACGCGATATCCATCTGCACACCGCGGGCGGCGCATAAGAACGATTGCTTTTGACAGAGGATTTCGCCGCCGAGTTCATCGAGATGAATCGGAATAATCTTGCCGGGGTAAGGCGCGGCGAACGCGACTTGTTCGCGCTGCTGACTGATCGCGCCAAACGTCGTTAGAAACAGCGACTCACCCGTGACCATGCGCTTACCGGCGTCGAACAATTTGCCCAACATGCCGGATTGTTTGCTCGGATCGCCGAAGACCGTTTCCATTTGAATTCCGCTCGACATGTGCATCATCGCTCCGGCTTCGGCTACGACGACTTCGTTCGGATCGAGCGTGATTTCCACGAACTGCATATCGTCGCCGAAGATTTCATAATCGATCTCATCCGCCACGCGCGTGCCGCGCGAAGGTGCCGGTGGCGGACCGCCCGTGCCGCGCAATGCATTCATGATCGGCGCGACGTGTCGCGCCTTTACCCAGTCGGCAGTGCTCGGCCCGTACACGAGCGTGTCGGGGCCGTCGAGGCTGGGCAGCTTGGCAATGAGTTCTTCGAGGCTCATGGGGCCGACGGGTTTGTCGGCAGACGCGTGATACCAACCGGTGTTTTGCGACATGGCGTAATCCTAACAATGCAAACTTGTGTTACTGAGTCATTATTTAGCGAGGGCTGCCTTCACAAGGCTAACGTCGTACGTCGTGACCTCAAGCGCGTGCCCCCACGGGTCGTAGAAATAAACCGAGTACGACAACTCGTGATCGACGACCTCAATGGAATTGAGCGCAGCCCCGTCTTTATTTCGAACATCGAGCGCGGCGATCTCTTTAATGAAGCGTAGAAAATCGTCACCGCTCACGCCAAAGGCGACGCGCCGGTAACCTTGCGTCGCGGGCGTTTCGCTCGCAGGCCCTTCGAATAACGCCAGCTTACCCGCGCCGTCGGCGGTCGCGATCATCAACGGGCCGCGCGAGTCGGTCGCCCACGTTTCGAATGGCCGCACGATTTCCAACCCCAGCGCGGAGCGAAACCACGCCGCCGCTTCATAGCGGTCAGGAACGAACAACTCGACATGATCGATGGATTGCACGCGCATTGATGCGGATGTTATTGGAAATGCGTTGATGGTGCGCGTGGATTCGGCGGGAGATAGATCGGGTGCCCCATCCTTCGCGCCAGCGATGAGTGGGGAATCGCGTTCTCAAACGCTGGGGCGGCAACAAAGGCGATGCCCTGCCCTTTCATAAATAAAGGGGTGGCGCGTATGTTTAATCGAACGTCACATCGCTGAATGGTCCCCCAGCCCCAGAGGGGCAGGGGCACCCGCGCGAATTTTCAAACGTCGGGGCGGCAACGAAAAAAGATACCCCACCCTTTTCTTCGAAAAGGATGGGGCACCCGATATCGCGTGTTACAACTTCACGTGGTACGTCTTTAAGACTTCTGGTTTCACGTACTACGACTTCAAACCTTATGGCTACACAATCTACGTCTTCACAATCTACGTCGCCACCAGCTACGCCTTCACAATCTTCTTGCGTCCGGTCTTCACGTTACCCGTGGCGTTGCGTGTATCGACGACGAGTTGCGAATGCTTCACGATCTCGTCGTAATCGTAAGACGAATGGTCCGTCGAGATCAGTACGGCGTCGTATTTTTTGAGATTGGCCGGCGTGAGCGCGACCGACTTCATCTTGAGATCATGTTCGCGCCCCTTATGCGTGCGCGGCACGTGCGGATCGTTGTAGTCGACCAGCGCGCCGTGCTCTTTTAGCATGTGAATCAGCTCGATGCTCGGGCTTTCGCGGATGTCGTCCACATCCTTCTTATACGCCAGACCCAGCACCAAAATCTTCGAGCCACGAATCGGCTTCTTATGATCGTTGAGCGCCAACGAAAGGCGATGGATCACGTATTCCGGCATGGCGGTGTTGATCTCACCAGCCAATTCGATGAACCGCGTCGCCTCACCATACTGTCGCGCTTTCCACGTGAGATAAAACGGATCGATCGGAATACAGTGACCGCCCAACCCTGGCCCGGGATAGAACGCTGAGTAACCAAACGGCTTGGTCTTGGCTGCTTCGATCACATCCCAAACGTCGATGCCCATCTTATCGAACAGCATCTTCAGTTCGTTGACCATCGCAATGTTAACGCAACGGTAAACGTTCTCGACGATCTTGGCGGCTTCGGCGACTTCACAACTGTTCACCGGAATCGCCTGCGACAGCGCCTGGCTATACATTGCCATTGCGATCTTCAGACTGTCCTTGTCGTGACCGCCGACGAGTTTGGGAATCGTCTCTGTCGAAAAGTCCTGTCGACCGGGGTCTTCGCGCTCGGGGCTGTAGGCGAGGAAGAAATCTTTACCGGCCTTGAGGCCACTGGCCTCTTCGAGAATCGGCTTCAATAAATCGCTCGTCGTACCGGGATACGTCGTCGATTCAAGCGTCACCAACTGACCCGCGCGCAACTTCTTTCCAATCGCGCGCGCCGTCGATTCGACGTAGCTCATATCCGGGTCACGCGTTTTAGATAGCGGCGTCGGCACGCAGATGATGATGGCATCGGGCTTATTCAGCTCGCCCATATTCTCGGTCGCGCGAAACTTTTTCGACGCCAGCAGATCCTTAATGGTCGAATCGGGAATGTGCTTGATGTAGCTCTTGCCCGCGTTGAGCTTCTTCACCTTGTCGGGATCGACATCGAAACAGAGCGTGGCAAACCCGGCCTTGCCGAACGTCCGCGCCAGCGGCAGCCCCACATAGCCCATACCCACGACACCGATCAGTGCCTTGCGATCCAAATACTTCTTTTCGAGCTGTTTGACGTCCAACCGTCGTACTCCGCGCTGTAGCACCGGCTGTCCGCCGATGTCGTCAATCGTCTTCACCGCCAGCGAAAAAACCGCCCGCGTTCTATATCCTTCGGCATTAGACCGCCCACCCAACATAGCGGCAAGGCGCATAAATACAGCAGGCCGTTCGTCCTGAACGGCCTGCTGCATCAAGTGGGTGGGATGCAAAAAGGAGCGTGGAAAAGGATATCGGCACTCGAATGGGTGAGCGTCGTGCGCCAACGCTTGCGGGGGCAAGATCGGCGGCTCGTCACCGGTCGTCAAAAGGCGGATTAGCCGTCCGACTGTTCTTCGAGCATTTTGCGTAGGTAGCCGTTTTCGCGGCGGGTGGCTTCGAGATCGAACAGCAGGTACTTCACCGACAGGCGGAGGTAGTCGAGCGATTCCTGCAGGCTGGTGACCGTGGCACGCAGCTTGGCGTGTCGTTCCTTGGTCTGCGCCGCGAGGGTTTCGAGCTTGGTGCGATCTTCGGCGGGCAGGTTTCCGATTTCTTTCACCAGTTCGGCCAGCTTCTTCTGAAACGTGTTTTCGTCCATCACCCTCTCCTCAGTGGTTGGTGAGTTCTGCGGTTTGCGACGGCTTTCTGCGACGCTCGGTCGTGTCCGTCGTTGACGCTCGGCATAAATTGCACCCGGCGTGCCAGCATTGCCGCCCCAATCAACTCTATTCATGTAAATCACTGAAATAAATAGGCTTACACTTGATTACAGCCTGCGGCACACCAGATTTCCGACTGTCCGGCTGTGCGGCCTTGTTGCAGATGGGCAACACGCCTGCTTGTGGCCGTGCCGGAAAACGACGATGTTGTGCCAGCGCGACGGCAACGGACTGCCGCGTTGTGAACCTGCAACCTGCCACCGACGCTCGGAAAGGCGAAAAGGCCCACTATGGGACGAACCACACCGCAATCGGGTTCGAGCACGTTAGACCGCCTCGGCTGGATGGCCGTCATCGCCATCGCGGCGGCGGCGGCGTTTTGGCCCGCGCTAGACGGGCAATTCCTGAATTGGGATGACGATCGGAATTTTTTGGCGAACGCCAGTTATCGGGGCTTCGGACCGGAACAATGGGCGTGGGCGTGGACGACCGACCACGTCGGCGTGTGGCAACCCTTCGCATGGATGCTGCTGGGGCTCGAACACGAAATCGCCGGAATCGACGCGGACGGTGCGCCACGACCCTTCGCGTATCAGGCGGTCAGCCTCGGCTGCCACATTCTTAATGGTTGGCTCTTGTTTGGCTTGTTAGCCAGCCTGATCGCCCGTGCGGGGGGAATGGTGCGACCCGACCGCGTGCGTTTGATGGCGGCGGGGGCCATCGCCACGCTATTCACGGTGCATCCGCTGCGCGTCGAAGCCGTGGCGTGGATATCGGCACAACCCTACTTGCCGGCGATCGGATTTAGCTATCTGTCGATTTGGATATACCTGCAGCGCTTCGACGAGCGTGGTGAAGCGCGACCACGCTCGGTTGCGTTAATGGCCGCGTCGTTTTTGTGCTTCGTGATAGCCTGTGGCTTTAAAGCCGTCGCCGTGACGACACCGTTGGTCTTAATGATCGCAGATTTTTATCCATTGGGTCGCCACCGCGTAGCGCCGGCCGAGCGAGGCAAGCGCTTGCAGCGCATCTTTATTGAGAAGCTTCCCTATTTTGCTGTTGCGGCGTTCATTGCATACATGGCCGCATGGGCCAAGGATGTTGGCCAAGGTAAGGAACTCGCCGGCCTGTTCAGTTTCGACCAACGCCTTGCACAAGCGTGTTGGGGATATTGCTTCTATCTCATCAAGACGATCTTGCCGCTCGGCCTAAGTCCGTTTTATGAAGTGCCTACCGACTTTGGTTTGGCGACATGGCCGCTACTGCTTGGTCTGCCCATCGTGCTCGCTGTCACGATTACGTGTATCGCGTTGCGGCGCAAGGCCCCCTACTTGCTCGCGGCGTGGGTGTGTTACCTGGTCATGTTGCTTCCCAACAGCGGGATCGTGCAAATCTCGCAACAGCTTGCGACCGACCGTTACAGTTATTTCGCACTGTTGGGGCCAACGGCATTGTTAGCGGCGCTTTTGGCATGGCGGCTCGGTCAAGCGCGCGGCCAAACAGCGGCGACGGTTCGCACTTGGTTGGTCGTGCTAGTGGCAATGGCGGCATTGATCGTGTTGAGTCGACAACAAAGCGCGCGTTGGCGCGATTCCATCACGTTGTGGGCATACGCCGTCGAGCTCGATCCGCAATCGCCGCACGCACGTTGTCAGTTTGGTCAGGCACTGATCGCAGACTTCCGATTCGACGACGCCATCGAGCAACTCGAACGCGCTGTCGAACTGGCACCCGATTTCGCCTTTGCGTATTCCAATCTCGCCGTCGTGCAACTCGAAACGTCTCAAACGCAAGCTGCGATCGAGAACTTCAACCTCGCATTGCAATACGGTAGCAACTTCGCGGATGGCGATCTGGCCAAGATTCACTTCGGCCTTGCTGTTGCACACTTCCGGAACGATCAAATGCGCGAAGGGTTGTATCACGCCAAAGAAGCCAGCCGCTTAGGCTTTCCGCCAGAGCGCATCGCCGACTTGATGGCGAGCTTTTGATGGGTGATGGGGAATCTTATTGATGGATGTCGCGCGGAAATTAACCCGCCGCGGCGAATCGACCACAACAACGAAAGCTCAATCCAGATAACCGAGATCTTGCAGGCGATTACTGACGTCTTCTATCTCGTCGGCAGTCAGCGCCGTTTCGAGTTCTTCCACGCGGCGATCCTGTGGCGGTTCGTACGTCACGTCGACCGGGCTGCGGAAGATATCGCGTAAGACCGTGCCATCCATATCCTTCGGCACGGGTTGGCCGAGCCCTGCCAGAATCGTCGGCGCAAGGTCGGCGATGTGCGCTCGTACGTCGCGCTGACCGGAATGAATCGTCGGCCCCCACGCGGCAAACACGCCATCGAGTCGGTGCGTACCTTCCAATCGACTAAACGGCACCCAACGGACCGGCGCGCGCCCGCGAATCTTCTTCACGACGGCCAAACCATCGGCCGGTGCCAGCAACAAGTCCGGCATCCATGGATGATCGCGCCGATCGCAGTCGTACACATCTTCGGTGATGAAGACATCGGTGAATATCTTCATCGTGCGGCCTTCGCGATCTTTGCACGTGGCTTTCAGCAAGCGCTGACGAATCTCATCGCGCAGCGATTCAAACTCGGACGGTTCGACTACGCCGTTGGGTTGTCGCCCTTTTAAGTTGAGATACAAGAAGCCATACACGCCTGCATGTAGCACACACGCTTGCGAATTCGACCAATCGAACGCAAGATCGTTCTCGACGCTGTTCATTCCGCCGGTCGTCATCGGCGAGTTGTTGCCAGTCAGTCGTCGACGCCAGGTTTCCAGCCGGTTCCGTACCTGTGCGAGCGGGCTACGCAATTTGAGATAGCCCCACTTCGCCAGTAACAAGTTGGGCTGGGCCTTACCATCGAGGCTGCCATGGCCGTGGTCGGACATGACGATGATATGCGCATCGTGTTCGCGCGCCAGCGCTTTTAGCTTGCCGATGACTTCGTCGAGATAAATCCAACACGATTCGGTTAGCTCGGCGCGGCGCGGGTCACTATCGCGCGTGCGTTCGTCGATATAACGCCAAGCTTTGTGCTGCAGGTTATCGACCAGCTTATACAGCACCATCATCACGTCCCAGCCGTACTTTTCGCCGCACATGCGGGCGAGATCGTAGCCGCGATCGAAACTCTGCTTGATGTATTCGAGATTCTTTTCGAATAGCTCGTTGCCGCCGCCTGCTTTGCGCTCCCAACGCTTTTCATGGGTATAGTCGGGGAAGCGCTTCAGGATTTCGGCCTGCAAATCTTTGGGGTAAGTAAAGTCTTTCCCGTGCGGCGTGTCGAAGCCGCTGATCATGAAACCGTTGACTTCGATCGGCGGATACGTCATCGGCACGTTGATCGAACCGACGCGATAACCCTTATGGCTGAGGATTTCCCAAATCGTCTGAGCGTTGGTCTGAATCTCTTGATTGTTATTTAACATCAAGCGATTTTCGGCGGGTTCGTATCGCAGGAAGTCGATAATGCCGTGCTTACCCGGGCCCTTGCCGGTCATGAACGTCGTCCAAGCCGCGGGCGTAATCGGCGGACGCGTCGATTCGAGCGGTCCGGACACGCCGTTGTCGACCAAATCCTTTAACTCGGGCATCTTGCCCGCTTCCATCAACGGGCCGAGCACATCGAACGTCGCGCCGTCAAGGCCAAGCAACAGTATCTTTTTGAAAGGGGCTGCACCGTCACCGTTGCCACTGGCAACGCCGTCGTGGGGTGGTGCGAGATGGGGTTGGTCGTAGGCGTGGGGTCGATCCGTCATCTATGTCCGCGCAAAATCGATTACTTCGTCAAACTTAGCCAAGGCTAAATTCTAGCCTTAGCCGTCAACCATCGCAACTGGCCGCATCTTATCATCGAATCGCCGCTTTAGCGCGGTGCCTGCCACGGGCCGCGTTTCTCAAACACATAGAGATACGGCACATCGCGAAACGGCAGTGGCTCGGTTGCCAAAACCCGGCGGAACGACGGGCTCAGCGTGAACCACTCCAAATCCACGCCGTGGTCCTCTCCCCCTGCGAACTGCCGCTCCCACGCGACCAGACTGCCGACCGGGGCGGCCTCGATTAGCCCGACCGTCGTCGGTCGCTGCGCGGGCATCGCACGGCCGGTGCGAAGATCGATAAATGGATGGGCGGAAACGATCTCGCGATCCGCCAAGCCAAGCCGCTCGAGTTCGACGAGCATCTCATCCACGAGTTGCGCATCGGGCGTGGGCCGCAACGGTCGATGCAAGCCGTAGACCGTGAGTGACAGGATGACGACGAGCCCCGCCGGGACGAGCGAGCGTGCGACGAGCGGTAAGCGCTTCATTCTGGATAAAACGAGCATGATCAGCGCGAGCCCGGCCAACGACCACGACGAAATGCGAATGGCCCAGACGGCGTAGTGAATCACTGCCATCTCGATGTCTTGCCCGCCTTGCAACATTAATTGCCGTTCGAGTGCTAACCAAAGCAATAGCATGCAACCTGCGGCAGCGAGACCCGCCCGCGTCCAGATCGGACGATGCGTGGATAGCAAGCGCTCGACACCCGCGACGGCGGCGACGGCAACCAACGGGCTGATACCGATGAGAAAGCGCGAATAGCCGCCGGACGCGAATAGGCCAAAGCGGAATACGATGACTTGCGCAAAAAAGTAAGCCAATGCCGAAACGATAACCAAGCGCGCACTGTTACGCTTATCGCACAACAGGCGCGGCGTGCCGATCATTGCTAACACGGTAACCGTCGGCCCCCATGCATGCAGCGTGCGTTGAAAGAACGTGAGCCATCCACCGTGGCCGTATTGTTGTGTGGGTTTGGGCTCGAAATACTTCAACACCGGGATGGGTTGATCGAAGAGCCAACAAGCTACGTTGATTGCGATCGGCGCAGTCGCAAGCCAAAGCACTTTCCAAATGGGCTGTTTGTCGCGATAGGCAAACCACGCGAAGACTGGCGCGAAGATGACGGCCTCATGCCGCGTAATAAACGCGATCGATAGAATGATCAGCGCGGGCGACCAGTACCCCCGTTGCGTCAAATAGACGGCGACGATCAAATAAAAGGCCAGTGGCGTTTCCGTCAGCGTGGTCTGAGCCAAGAGAAAGTACACCGGCTGCGCGAATGCCAACGGTACCGCCAACCACGCATACCGAAAGCCAAGTCGCCGCGTAACGAGATACGCCAGCCATGCCGATACAGCCGTCAACACCGTCGAAAGAATTTTGCACGCCATAAACCCAAGCGGCGCGACGGCAGCATAGGGAATGGTGAAACCCGGGCGGCCCCAATCGTTTAACAAATAGGCGGGCCAGCGCCACGACCACGCGGCGTATAGATAGTGCGTGATGTCGTCGAGATGGTAATACGCGTTGCCGCTGAATAGTGTGCAGGCAAGCGTTGCGAGAAAGCAGACGGCCAGTGCAATCCCCGCGACGGCATAACCTTCGACCGGTTTCGCCTCGCTTGTGTCGTTAGGCTGTAATTCGTCCGAGCTGTCTGCCTGCGTCACCGTCATCAACGGTAAGCCTATTTGGATTCGCGCACGACGCCAGTCGTCATCACGACGAAATCACGGCAGCACCTTAGAATCCAACCATGCGACGATTGGCTATCTACATCGACGACAACCGGTTCGAGTTCGCCGACTGGGATGGCGAACAAGCGGTCACTCGGAACGGTCATGCGACGACTTCCGCAGGCATTCAATTGCTCAATCAGCATCTGCGCGATCATGCCGCGTCGCCCTCCTTCGCCGATGTCGTTGTTCGCGACCAGCAAAACCACCACGCATCGACCGATCTGCCAACCGAGCTTACTAATCTACTTAACACGCTACCTGCTGTTCGATTCGCAGGCAGCCATCCGCGCGAGAGCGCTATCTTCGGCTGGGCGCGATCAATTGCCATACAAGAACGCAAGCCAACCAGCACCGTTATCGATGCAACGGCGGACGTGGCGCGCGTGCTCACCTATAACCTGCGTCAGGAGCGTTGCGATGATCGGTCGGTGCCGCTATCGGCGATTGGAAACGACGTCAGCCTGTCGAGCGATATCTGCCTCGCGCTGGTACCGGGCAAGCCTGATTCGTCAGTTGCCGACTACCTCCCTGCCGCTACGCGAACGCTCGAATCCCCGCCGGAAAAAGGCAACTTCGCCGTCGGGCAATTGCATAGCGATATCGTTATTCGCGAAGCTGCCGACGTGCCTTCCGACGCCGACGACCGCACGATCGAAGTGCTCATGGCCGCCACGATGGACACAGTCTTCGACGCGATCACATCGCTGGGCTACGACCTCGACAACGGCATATGCCAACGCGAGCTGGAATTTGTGAATACGGCAACTGGCGCATCGACCATGATCGAACCGGATATGCGCATCGATCGTGCGGCATTGATCGAACGTGTTGCTCGCTCGCAGCCGTGTGAACCGGCCCAAATCGAAATCAAACGCGTCGTCGTCACCGGCATCATCGAACCCATGCGGCCCGCCAGCCTGCTTTGAGCTTTCGGATTCAATCAAAAAAACCGCGCGACCCCTTAGCGGATCGCGCGGCCTGAATTCAATACCTGAAATAATTCTCGGACGGCTTCGCGCTGCGCGAATATATCGCGCAGCTTGCATGCGTCCTGTTGAGCGCAGCCGGCCTTAA
>JAUIHO010000181.1 GCA_030432035.1 Phycisphaerae bacterium | reverse complement strand
TTCGAACAACGGAATGTTCAATGTTTCGTGCGCTTCCCAGCTGACCCGCACGCGCTGGCCGATCTCGAGCGCCCCGGGATCCTCGACGCCGGTAATGTTCGAAAGCATGCGCGGCCCCTCATCGAGATCCACCCAGGCAACCGCATAGGCACAGTGGAAGGCGGGATCGGGCGGCAGCCATTCGGCCGGGTCGCGGTCGGATTTGCGCTGATTGGTCGCGTCGTCGACAGGGTCGCGATCTTCGGCGCGAAATACGTAAATCGTCTCGACCTGAGTCGGCAGGCCACCGATCGCACCAATTGCGTTAAACAATCGATAATCCGGCGACGGCAGTGGATAATTGCCCGGCTGTTGTACCGAACCAACGACCGTGAATTGACGCGAGGGCGACTGTAACAGCGACACCTGCACGTCTGCGTCGCGCAGAATCTCGCTCTCCGACAGTTTGCGCTTGAGTTCGCTTTCTAACTCCGTCGCCGTGTAACCGGCGATGCGTACGGTTCCTAAATTCGGGAACGTCTCCATCCCCGAGTTCCGCACCTGCACCTGCAACTCGGTGGCAATATTTGGTGCCTGCAACTCGTAAATCGAAATGCGCAAGATATCGCCCGGTTGAATTTCGGGCTCTACGTAGTGCACTTCGAGGTCTTCCGGGCTGGGCTCTTCGGCATTGGCCACGCCTGCGGGCTCTTCGAACATCGTCATGATGTCGCGGATTTCGCTGCGACCCGACTGTTCGAAGTTTCCGACCTGCGTCGGATCCAACCAGCCGTTGATAGGCCAGCGCTCCATATGGCTGCAGCCAGCCGGCAACACAACCAAGATCAACAACAGGCCGCATGCCGCAGCCATACGAATTGGTTTCACGAATGCTTCGCTCATTTGACGCACCTGAGGCAAAAAGGCGATATTCACGATGGACACTCCTTCGCCACAATTCGCGTGGCGTTAAATTCGGAATCGCTCTGTTCGCGTTATCGTCCCTCGATTGCCCCGATAAAACTTACAAATACCGAGAATCTCTCGTCAGAAGCTAAACCATTGAATATCAATAAGTTACCGGCCCTAAATTATCGGCACCAAGACCCCACCCGGGCCGGTCTCACGTCGCTCAATTCCACTTAACGGCTGGCGCAAAATTTGCCGCCCCATCCCTTCGCTCAGTCGATATTCAGGCTGCCTCTACCGACCGACGATGAAACTCAATACAGCCCGACGCGTCGTCGCACGGGACCTTCACGGAGGATGCCGCTATGCAACCCATCATCATTTTCGGGGCCGGTGGTCACGGGCGCGTCGTGCTCGACATCCTCTTACAGCAACAACAATTCGAGCCGGTCGGCTTTCTCGACAACAATTCCGACCTTGCCCAGCGGCATGTCGACGGCGTACGCGTGCTCGGCAACTTGTCGCGCCTGCCCGAACTGCGCCGCGATGGCGTTCGTCACGCCGTTGTGGCCATCGGTGATAACGGCATTCGACGCAAGATCGCGCGGATACTCGAGCAATCGGGCTTCGAACTCGTCAACGCGATTCATCCTTCCGCGCAGATTGCTTCGACTTCTACAGTCGGTCGCGGCGTCGTGATTGCGACGGGGGCGAACATCTGCGCGCACGTGCAAGTCGGCGACTACGCCATTCTTAATAGTGGCTGCATCGTCGATCACGAATCGATGATCGGTACGGCGACGCACGTTTGCCCCGGCGTGCGCTTGGCGGGTCACGTCGTCGTCGAATCCGGCGCGTTCGTCGGGATCGGTGCGACGGTCATTCAAAATGTGCGCATCGGCATGGATGCGACAGTCGGCGCGGGAGCTGTCGTCATTCGCGATGTGGATGCGCTATCGACAGTGGTTGGCGTGCCGGCGCGTGTGACGCGCAGTGCACAAGCTTCTCAACCTGCACAAGATCTCGTCGTCGGTTTCGACGCGCGCGATCCAATGGCGTTGCAACCATCGAAGCAGGTATAGCAATTCAATAACTCTTAGAATGCGGCGTTTTGAAAAGTATTCGACGCATAGAGTGCTCGCGAGATCGTGGAACGACTCGTGTATTTCGCCGCAAAAACACAACAGCATTCAAGAACGAAACCGTCATGCGTTCATTTCATAACGTTGTTTTAACGATGCAATCGTCGCTACCCCACCCGATGATATCGATCCGCTGAATTCTGCTGCTTGGTGGCTTGTTCCAGCATTTTCTTTTCGCGATTGCTAAGGCTGTTGATACCGTCGCGCTTGACCTTTTCGAGAATCGCGTCGACCTGATCTTGTAATTGCTGTGCCTTTTCACGGTTGGCTCGCCACTGCGACTCTTTCTTACGACTGTCGCGCGTGTCGACCCAATCCCAAATACGATAACCGAAGTAACCAAAGAAGAGGCCGAACGCACCGCCCGCCAAGTGGCATGCATCACCGCCGGCGTTGCCGCCGCCGATGGTTCCAAAGAGTGAAAGCACAAAGAAGATCATCACGGCGACGCGAATCGGCACCGGAAAGAGAAAAAGAATCAACTTAATTTGCGGGTAAAGCACAGCACAACACGCGAGCACGGCGTAAACACATCCCGATGCACCGACGAGGCTAATCAATGGATTGAACACGCCCGCGAAAGTAAGGATGATAAAGAGCGTCAGCGCGACGAGGCCGGCTGCGTGATAGAAGATCAAAAACTTCTTAGTACCCCAAGCGCGTTCGAGATAAATGCCTAGAAAGTAAAGCCCCAGCATATTGAAGCCCACGTGGAATAAGCCGTTCGGATCGTGAGCATACATATACGTGAACAACCGCCAAATCTGGCCGTGCTTAAAGACCAAATCGTTGTTCATAAATATGAAGTTGTAGATTGCGCTTTCGCTGCGCCCGGTTACGAACACGAGGAAAAAAATCGCGAAGTTGACGATCATGATCCACTTCACAGCGGGCGTGGGCGACGGCAATCCCGACAACCAAGATCCACCCGCCGGTCGGACCGAGCTGCCGCCATACTGACTGCCGCCGTAATCGTCTTGTGCGTATTCGCGATCCTGCCAACCCATTTGCTTACTACTCCGCTTTGCCTTCGCGCTGCATTTGCCACTGGAACAACGCGACTTGCGTTTTCGCGTCCGTGATTTCGCCGCTGCGACACATCTCAATCGCGTCGCACCATTTTACGTTTTCGACGGTGATTCGTTCGGTCGGTTCGAGCTGTTGCCGCGTTTGCTGCAGGCCGGTCGCGACGAACGCTTCGATCCGCTCATCGAGCATGCCCGGCGACGGGTGAATCACGCACAGCGGTGCGAGCCGACCGGCTCGGTAACCCGCCTCTTCCTCTAGCTCGCGCGCCGCAGCCTCAATAATTGGCTCACCGGCCACGTCGAGGGTGCCGGCAGGCAACTCCCAAACGTCGCGGTCGAGGGTGTACCGGAAATTCCGGATCATGATGATCTCATCGTCTGATAGCAGCGGCAGAATGACCACCGCCCCCGGATGACGGACGAGATCGACGCTTTTGGTACGGCCGCAGGTCGTGGGCACATCGCGCCGGACTACGCGAAATTTGCGCCCCGTGTATTGCGTGGATTCGGAGGCTGTGGAGGGCTGATCGTTCACGCGAGGATTATAAGCACGGATTGCGTCGAGACTGTCTATTACGTAAGTTATTGCCTTATATTGGGTTATGCGCAGGCAACCACCGTTAATCCAAAATCGATCGGCGGCCTCCTCTCGGATCGGCCTCGCTTGCATGAATCTTGTGATTCTTTGGAATACGGTTAAACTGAGGCGTTCAGCAATTGCGACCGGCGGGCTGGGCTCGCCCAACAGGATGTGGCAACGATGAAAGAAAAGATTCACCCGAAATATTTTGCGGAAGCGACCGTAAGCTGCGGTTGCGGCAACACGTTTACGACCGGCAGCACCGTCGAGAAAATCACGGTTGAAATCTGCTCGGCCTGTCACCCGTTCTTCACGGGCACGCAGAAGTTCGTCGATACGGCGGGCCGCGTTGAGAAGTTCCAGAAGAAGTTCGGTGGCGATTACTTCAAGAACATGAAGAAGAAGGCTGCCGGCAAAGAGTAGCTAACGAGATTCGACACACAAGGCGCCGTCGTCTGGCTTTGCATATTGCGAAGGCAGGCGACGGCGTTGTACGTTTATTGGTATCGCAGATTCAACGTCAGCCTGAGAAAACCCGCGGCCAATGGCCGGGGGCTAAATGAGACGAAAGCGCAGCGAGATAAATGTCCACCATTCTAACGCCGGCGTTCCTGAAGAAACTCGACGACATGGCCACGCGGTACGACGAGGTTGGTGAATTGCTCGGCACGCCTGAGGTCGCGGCCGATTCGGATCGATTGGTGAAGCTAAGCATGGAGCACGCCAACCTTAAACGGATGGTCGTGCCGTACGTGCAGTATCGCAAACTCAACGAACAGATCGACGAACATCAATCGATCATCGACGATGCCAACGGCGACAAGGAACTGCAAGAACTCGCCGAAATGGAATTACCCGACCTCACCGAGCAGCGCGATACGATCATGGACGACCTGATCGACGGCTTGCTCATCGGTGACGACGCCAATGTTAACGCGGTAATCGTTGAAGTACGGGCCGGAACCGGCGGCGACGAAGCCGCGATCTTCGCGGCAGATTTGTTGGAAATCTATCAACGTTACGCAACAAGCCAAGGCTTTAAGACCGAAGTTCTCGACGAGTCGCCATCGACGCAGGGCGGCTTAAAAGAAGTCGTCTTCGCCGTACGTGGCCCGGCCGTGTTGACGCACTTCGGTTACGAAGCCGGTGGCCACCGCGTACAGCGCGTGCCGGTAACGGAAACGCAAGGCCGCGTGCATACCTCTGCCGCGACAGTCGCCGTATTGCCAGAGGTTGAAGAAGCCGATGTGGATATTGACTGGGAGAAAGACGTTATCGAACACGTCAGTCGATCGAGCGGCCCTGGCGGTCAAAATGTGAACAAGGTCGCCAGCGCGATCAAGCTCGATCACATACCGACGGGTATTACCGTGTCGATGCAAGATGAAAAGAGCCAGCACAAGAACCGCGCGAAGGGTCGGCGCATCTTGGCCAGCCGCGTGAAAGACTATTACGACTCGATCGAACGCAACAAACGCGACAGCGCGCGCAAGACGATGATCGGCAGCGGCGATCGCAGCCAGCGCATTCGCACGTATAACTTCCCGCAGAACCGTTGTACCGATCACCGCGTGGGTAAGAACTATTCGCTGGAAAAGATTTCGGCGGGCGATCTGGAACAGATGATTGCCGACCTGCGTTCGTTGGATCGGCAACAGCGCTTGGCGAACGCGTAGGTCGGCTGAGAATTTTTTGATTAATTGATCTCGGGCAAATTCATGCGAATCGGTTTGCCCCGATTCAAGTGTGCAATCTTCCTCATCGCGGTGAAATAACGCACCGACCATCGGCCAATCGTTCGACAGCCTATTTAAACGGTTTACTCTTCATGAATCCGAGACGGGCAAAACTCGGACGTTCAAAGAATTAATCCATCTTTTCCATTTCCTTTTGTTGTCGATTGACAGCCGCTATTTTGGATGGATTGATTAAGTAGGGGCGTGCGCATCGCGATTAAAGGGCCGCGCATTTCCTGCGGTGGGCATCTCGTCGGATGGGTTGGGTCCGGTCGATGATGAAGTTAGCATGAAGGCTTTCCGATGCAGTGATAAGCCACCGACGGAGGAGTGATACCCGTGGATTTAGAGCACAATATTGATGGTCCATCGAATCGACGATTCGTGACGATGGAAGAACACATCATCAGCCAGCAACGCAACCACCCCACAGCAACGGGCGGGTTCAGTTGGTTGCTGTCGGGCATCACGCTGGCGGCGCGCATCATTTCGGCGAAGGTGCGTCGCGCGGGCATCATCGAAGTGCTCGGCGAAGCAGGCGATGTGAACCTGCACGGCGAGCAACAACAAAAGCTGGATATTCTCTCGAACCGGACGCTGGAAGAGTGCTTGGGCTTTCGCGAAAACGTCGGCATCTTAGCGTCGGAAGAACTCGACGAACCGAAAGTGATTCGCGGATCGCGCGGTAAGTACATCGTGATCTTCGACCCGCTCGATGGGTCGAGCAACATCGACGTAAACGTCTCGGTCGGAACGATCTTCGCCGTGTACGAGCGCGACACGAGCAACTTTAACGGGTCGGATCCGTTGATGGATGTGTTGCAACCGGGCTATAAGCAATTGGCCGCGGGCTATATCGTTTACGGTTCGAGCACGGTGTTAACCTACACGGCAGGCGAGGGCGTGCACATGTTTACGCTCGACCCGTCTGTCGGCGCGTTTGTCTTGGCGCAGGAAAACGTCAAGATGCCCGAAACCGGCAAGATGTTTAGCGTGAACGAAGGTAACTGGAACTCCTTTCCGCGCGGCATTCAGGAATATCTCAAGTGGTGTAAGACCAAGGAAGCCGGGCCCTACACGGCGCGTTACATCGGTTCGTTGGTGGCGGACTTCCATCGCACATTGCTACGCGGCGGCATCTTCTTATATCCGCCGACGGCCAAAACACCGAAGGGCAAGCTGCGACTGATGTACGAAGCCAACCCGATCGCATTCCTTGCCGAACAAGCCGGTGGCAAAGCAACGGACGGCAAGCAGCGCATCCTCGATAAGCAACCTGAGTCACTGCACGAGCGCACGCCTTTGGTCGTGGGCAGCAAGGGCGAAGTGGAACTCGTCGAAGAGTTTATGCACCGCCACGCGGAGCAAGAGGCGCTGGTGGAAGGCTAATTATCCCTCCGAAATAGACAATGAGCGCGGGTGCCATGCCGACCCAACCCAGACAATGTCGTACGCTTAGGGAGTGACAACCTCGTGCAGAGATCCCCGTTCACCAAGCCAATCTCAAGGTCGGCATGCATAATCCATAACCGTCGCTCCGACGAAAAATGAACTCACCGAGCTGCCGCACATTCGTTAATTAAGACCATTCTCCAAAACAGAAATATCCGCGCGTCATCGGCATGCCGACCTTGAACTTTGTTCAGCGCTTGGGCGATGACGCGCTTGGCTACCCATCTACCGGATACAGTATCTTGAGGGTTGGGTCGGCAAGGCACCCCGACGGACATCGTACGTCGCGCCATTACTCGCCGATCATCGCTTCCACAAACAAGGGCACATCTGCGAGGTTGGTCAACTCATCGCCGTTCATATCGCTGTAGCAAGGTGCGTCGCACGAGGGTGCGGCTTCCAGCAATCCCGATACAAATCCTTGCACGTCCGAGCCATTGACCGCTCCGTCGGTGTTTACGTCCCCCCTCAAGATGGCCGTCGTAAAGGTGATGAAGTCCCCCTGCTTTAGCACCACATCGGCTTGACCGGGGTTTTGGCCATCCCACCAGTTGCCGGAATGAATACCGACAAATTCGTTCGACCGAAACGCGTTGCTGCCGTCGAGCAGCGTCGCCATTAAATGACATTCGTCACCGGGTTGCATGCCGACGCGATTGAGCGGTAGCCGCAATTCGCGTTGCCGGATGCCATCGGAACCACCGCCAAGGCGATACGAGAAATCCGTACCGCCGTCGATATCGAGCTCGGCATTCACTTGTGCGCCACCCAACGGCACCAGTTGCAAATTAAAGATCAGATAGACCATCGCGCGGGCAGGGCCCATCACCACCGCGTAGTCGGCGCGGAAGCCGGGGGAGAAAAAGAGCTTGGCCCGTTCCCCGGCTACACCGGTACCGGACGCCAATCGTTGCTGCAAATCGGCGCTGGCATTCATACCGGCAGTTGAAACCGCGCCGCCGGAGACCGAATCGATATAGATCACCACGCCGCCGGTACCCGCGGGCGATAGCAATGTTTCGCTTTGCAGTGCGAAAAACAAATCGCCGTCAGCGCTGGATTCGATCTTGAGTTCCGAGTTTTCGCCCAACACGTCACCAAAGCCATCATTGAGGCCGGCGATGCTGGTCGAGTATTCATCCGCTTCAATCGTACTGTCGGCGGTTGCCCCGGCCGACGCCTGATCGACAAATGACGCCACACCATAACCCGGATCGGCCGGTACCGAGACGCGCACATAATCGATCTCATGAAACTGCGGCAGAATCGTCGAGCCGTCGGGCGAACCGGGCCAGTCACCACCGACGGCCGTGTTGAGAATGAGATACATCGTCTCGTCGGGGATTTCGTCGCGCGACACGCTGAAGCGCACGGTATCGTCGATGTAGAAATTGAGCAGGCCCGGCAACCATTCCATCGAGTAGTTGTGGAACCCTTGCGTATAGTCCGGCCCCCAATGCACGCTGCTCGCCGTCTGCCCAATATCCCACGGGTACGTTCCCGGCGGCAACGGCCCCCAATGCAAACTGGTCACGATGCGGTTCGGCAAGTCTCCGGTCATTTCCGTGATGTCGATCTCCGGCGGCCAAGCGCCGGTTTGCGAGAGCATCCAATGCGCCGGCCACAGCCCCCGGGTGCCGGGTAACTTCGCGCGGATATCCACGCGACCGTACACGAACGGGAACTTGCCGCGCGTATCGACCAAGCCCGAGGTGTAATCGAAATATCGCCAGTCGCCACGATCGTCGAAGCCCCAGTAAGGTCGCTGTTGGCTGCGCAACACGAGGTTGCCGTTTTGGATGTACACATCGTCGGGCGCGTAGTATTGCAACTCGTTATTCTTGTTGTAATGGATGTCCGCCACGTTCCAACGATCGGTGTTGACGGCCGAGCCGTTGAATTCATCGTTCCAGATCACATCCCAAGCGGGCGGTGCATCCGTGGTGAGATTTTCCAACGTGACTGCATCGATGTACGCGGCACCGCCTTCGTTGTTGGGTTGGATAAAGACCAACGAAACGCGAGCTTCGACGGCATTGGGCGGAGCCGTTGCCTGAAAGGTTCGGTAGAGCCAACGATCTTCGGGAGCGGCGGCATTCAGCACGGGGATTTGGTGTTCTTCGATAAAATCGGCACTGCCGTACGCCCCGCCGAACGCGCTGTAGAACTCGATCTTCATCACCAACTGGTTGCCGGTGCCCGCAAGGCTATCACCGCTGTTGTGGCGCACATAACACGCGGCGCGCCAAACATTCCCGCCCGCCGTATCGACCCCTTGGTACAACGCCGTCACGTTGGATGGACCGTTAAAACCGCCGAACATCTTGACCGCGTTCGACCCTTCCAGCGCAGTGCCGCTGTCGATAGCGATATTGGAGATTTCATTATTAAAGGTCACCCAACCATCCATCCCACCGCCAGCGGCTTCGAAACCGGGATTGGCCAAATCGGCCCGGGCAGTCTGAGCGACAGTCGCGGTCAACAGGCAAATAAAAATAAAGACAGGTGTCGATTTCAAGAGGCGCGTCAGCATCGAATCGGTTCCTCAAAGCTTAAGTCAGTGGGATCGTGTGACGTGAAATTAAGTCATGTATTATAACACAACGTGTTGAACGATTTTCATTGAAACAGTTTCAGTTTTGGACGGGTATGCGCTAGTAATCGGACATGCGCCTTAGCACGGGTGGACGATTCGGGAGGATGAAACCGTTGTGGGGGGGCGGGTGCCGAGCGTTCGGCGGGTGCCCCATGTTGGTACTCCAACGTGGGATCGCGATTAACCACACCAGCGGTCATACTCTCACTGCAACACTCACCATCTCACCGGCAACTGACCATCCCAATCCCTCGAAAGAATCGAGCGTTCATCGCGGTCGTAAAATCGAAAGCTGCTCCAACGCCAATCGGCGGCACCTTTCACGAGTCCGCGCGTGATCGGATTTTTATGACAGTAGTCGATCTTCTCCAGCAGCGTTTCGAATCGCCTGATGTTGAAGTCGTAACCGCGCGTTTGAAATATCTGTTGTTTCGGATAGGCACCAATCGCCCATTGATTTAAGGGTTCTGACCAAAGTTGCCCGCGCGTAAGCCAAATAGCGCGCAAGCGCTTCTTGCCCTCCAGCCCAACAAATCTCTTAAAGCGATGGAGCATTATTGATATAGGAATGGGCTCGTCGCCGCCCTTCAGATGCGGGTAGATTATGAAGTGAATATGGTCGGGCATGATCACGTAAGCGATCATGCAAACATTGAAGTCTCTTTGAAGCAACTTAAATCCGTCAATCACAACACGCTTCAGGTCATCATGCCATAAAAAGGTGAGGCGTCGATAGCAGGAGATTGTCCAGAAATGGATGTGACCGGGTTCGTCGTAACGGCGTAATCGGGAAGGCATGCGAAGGATTATAAACGCAAAACGTAATTAAACGCACACGCGAAATTAATCGCGACCCCAAGTTGGAGTACCAACTTGGGCCACCCGCCGAGTGTCAACACAAGAGTGAAAAGCGTCCCGAATAATCGGTTTTTCCGAATTCCTAACATGCTTTTGTTCCTTATCAATTGAGTTTGGTTATCTGAGTCCGTAGAATTTGTTTACCTGGAAAGGATCGATTGTTATGAATCGCATGTCGTTTTACATGGCTGGTCTCCTGATGGTTACGGTAGTAAGCAATGTCTGCGCCGGCTTTACCCTCACGTCTCAAGAATTGTTAAATTTCATTGATGAATCGGGACCTATGGGCGGTGAGGATGCCGATCGCATCATCGAAATCATGAACCCTTTACAACAGACAAGTGAGGCGCGACTCGGTGACAACATCGCTAGTACCACCTACGACTACAATTGGCTCAACGACATCGGCATTGCTGATTTCAACTCGATAATCAGTCATCAAATGCGCAGCACATTTGGCATCAGTACGGGTACGCGTCATCAGATCTTCATCGAAACAGACGTCGATCTGATCGTCACTTTTGATGGATCCATCGACTACAGCCACACACC
>JAUIHO010000180.1 GCA_030432035.1 Phycisphaerae bacterium | reverse complement strand
TGGTGGCGATTTCCCCCGTGCCGTCATTGCTGTTGTTGTCGAAAACGTAAACCGTCGCTTCGGGCAAGGCCTGTTGAAAGTCGCGCACGACCTTTTCGATCGTCGCCGCTTCGTTGTAACACGGCAGCAGCACGGCAATGGTGGGCGAGGAAGACGATCGGGACATGAGGGCTCGTTGGATCGGCGACGCAGGGCACAGTTACATCTATGCAGCGGGCAAACGCACGGCGCGTTCACCTTACCAGTAGCTTCGGAGCGCGATGGTTCCGTGTCAAACCTCAGGCCCACGAATTGCAGTCGGCAATGTCGGATTTACAATGACCGCATGCTTAACAGCAAACTATCACTCGGCGTGTTGACGATCTGCATCCTCGCCGGTTGCGGTGACTCGACGGGTTGGTCATTGGGAAGCAACTCGTCCTACGGCGACAAGTCCGGCAAGGCCGCCGACGCGCTCACAGCCTATCGCGAGCGCATGAAACACGAGCAAGCCGTGCACCTGACCGACAGCGGTCAACCCGCACGCGACACGACGCCCGACACGCCTTCGAACGATCGACGCGTTGTTGCCGCCGACACGTTGGAAGTGCTCGATCAATTCATCACGCCCGAAGACGTGCTCGACCCGATTCGGCCGCAATTGACGGCCTGGTCGCGCGAGATGCCGCCCAGGCGTTACGTTGATGCGGCGGCGGACCTCGTGCGCGAAAGCCTCGTCGAACAGGTCGCCAATCACCTGATCTATCGCCGTGCGTCCGCCCAAGTCACGCCCGAGATGGAAACGCAAATCGATCTCGCCGTAGACAAGATGGAGCGCGAACGCATCGGTCGCGAATTCGATGGTCGCGAGACGGCCTACGCCAATGCACTGGTTCAGTCTGGTCGCAAGCGCGACGACGTGCGCGCCCAATTGCGGCGCGGACTTATCGTTGAAACATACCTGCGTGATCGCTTGGCTCCCATGATCCCCGACCCGACGCGCAAGCAAATCCGGCGTTACTACGACAGCAACCGCGATCAATTTACGACCGAAGAACAACGACAGTTGCTGATGATCGATATCCCCGCTGCGACATTTTTGGATCGGTCGCGCGTGATGGATCGAAAACAAGCTATTGCACTCGCACGCCAACAGGCGCGCGCCGCGGCCGAAGAGGCCAAGGCGGCGCTGCGTTCGGGTCGGCCCTTCGCCGACGTCGCGCGGCAATACTCGAAGTTCAAAGCAGAAGACGGCGGTGACTGGGGTATCATTCGCGAACCGTTGGCCGGTCGGTGGGAAACACCGTCCAAGCGCTTCTTCGAGCTGCCACGCGGCGGCGTGAGCGAGATCATTGAGACCGAAGATTCGTTCTTTATCGTGAAATGCGGCGAAGTGACCGGCGGCGTTACAACGCCGTTTGCCGAAGCACAACCCATGATCGTCAACCGAATCAAGTCGCAAAAGTTCCGCGAGTTAAAGGCTGAGTTCCTGCAAAACGAACTCAATCAAGCCAATATCGGTGAGATCGATGCGTTCTATCGCCGCGTCTTGCACCAAATTCCTCAACCGAGCTTGGCGGGCCGCTAGGCTCATGTCGCCCTGCATTTTTTCTCAGCCGCATTCCAATTTGCGCCGCCAAGATACCGGTATTTGACAGGCTTTTTAACTGCTCGATATCATTCCGACTCGGGCTGGAAGTGGTTTCAGCACATTCACGCAATCACCAAGTCGGGTGGACGGGAACGGTTATGGACATTAAGAAAATCGGTTTCGGATTGTTGGTCGGGGTTTTGGCCGTGTTCTTTGTCATGCAAGGGGCCAAGAAGTCGGCGGAATTCAAAGCCGAAGCAAAGGCTGAGGCGCAAGCGTTTTTGGTAGAGATCGAAGGCTACGAAGCGAGCAAGTCTTGGTACGACCAACGCAGTGATATGGCCGTCGACCAAGCGTACAATTCCAGCACGACAACGGAATCATCCGGCAGACGCACGCAGATCGTTTTCAATGCCGATGAGTTTATGCCGTATTACGTTGAGAAGTTGATCAACATGGCGATGAACGAAGGTCGATCCGATTTGGTGAAGAACATCATCAAGCTGCGCGAAGAATACGACATTCCGCGACCGATGGATATGTAGGACTATCCAGCTGCTAGTGCATCCTTCAGATTAGCTAACGGGGGTTAGGTACACTCCCTCTCCCTCGCAGGGAGAGGGCAGGGGTGAGGGTTTTAGACCAAGCGCGAAAACTTCGAACCCAGCATTTCAGGTAGATACGACACCAAACAATTCAAAAAAATACCCGCCTCTAACGGCGGGTATTTTTATAGAGTTTAATTCACTTATCGCGTGATGTTCGCTTCGTGCACGATCCACTCGCGCACCTTTTTACCTTGATCGTCCTTATAGCTGCGATATTCCAACTTCGCCGTAACCTTGTCGCCGATTTGAATGTCTTCAATCGTTCCCGCCTTGCCGTTAACCGTGATTTTGCAGTCGGGATGAACGATGCCCTCTTTTGACTTCGCCGGCCCGTTGCCTTCGCGCCACTCGAGTTCGGCCACGCGTTTTTCCGCATCGACAAAAACGACCGTACCCGACCGCGTGAACATATTGCCCTGTTGCAAATAAGCATACACGCCTGCAATAGCCACCAGCACCAGCAAACCGATGATGACGGGGCCCTTACCAGCGGGCTTCGCATTGGGTGCGAGATTTTGCGCGTCTGTTGTCATTTCTTCGCTCATATTGTCAATCTCCTGCGCCGATTCGGGGCGCGTTCGTGTCGTGTTCGCTGTTACCGCTGCAGCCATATTCTCGCGTGTGATTCCGGCATCGCGATCAACTACAGCGTTCCTGCATTACATGCTAGACTGCTTCGTTATGAAAGCAATCCGATTCAAATTGACGTGGTCCGTCGCGCTTGTTCTGCTCGCATTGGGCGGTTGTCGCAACAGTGGCAGCAGCGATTCGATCTCGCGCGGGCCAATGGTTCAAATGATGCAATCTACGGGCTTCTCCGTCGTGTGGACCGCACCACGCAATAGTGGTCAAGCTCTTGAAGCCGTTTACGCAGATTCGGATAACAAGCTGCCGACCAAAATCGAACAAGACAGCGCCGGTCGACTTACCGCGACAGTCAGCGAGGCAAAGCCCGATTCTGAAATCACCTATCGCATTCTCGATCGCGACAAGAAAACGTTGGTCGAACATCGCGTGCGAACCGCACCCGACCCGGCGGCAGATCCGCCGACGGAATTCTCTTTTATCGCGTTCGGCGATAGCGGTATGGGCAACGAGGCGCAAAACCAAGTCGCCGACGAAATGAACAACTACAAACCGAGGCTGATCGTGCACACCGGCGATCTGGTCTATCCCGATGGTGAGGCCGCCGATTATCCGTCGAAGTTTTATCAACCGTACGCCGAGTTGCTGCCCGCAAGCCCGTTCTATCCGACGGTCGGCAATCACGATTACCATTCCAATCAGGGCGGACCGTTATTCGACGATTTCGTCTTACCGCGCAACGGCCCCGAAGGACAGACGCCGGAGCGACATTACTGGTTCGACTACGGTTGCGTGCGCTTCGTCGCGTTGGATAGCAATCTGTCAAAGTCGGAGATCGATCAACACATCGTGCCTTGGCTCGACAAGGTGTTAAGCGAAAACAGCCCGCGTTGGAAGATTGTGTTCTTTCATCATCCGGTCTTTAGCAACGCCCACTACGGGCCGACGCGTAAACTGTGGGACCAGCTCGTACCCTGCCTCGAAAAGCATCGCGTCAATCTCGTGCTCAACGGCCACGACCATCTTTACGAACGCACCCATCCGCTCATCAACCAAGGGATCGTCGAGCCCGGCAACGGCGTGGTGTATATCACGACGGGCGCGGGCGGTGCCAAACTTTACGAACCGCGCTCGGCAGAGATGAAGCAACTCGATGTCGCCATCGGCGGCATCTATAGCTTTACCGTGATCGACGTGACGGCAGAGACGCTGACGACGAAACAACTCGATGCGACCGGCAAAGTGATCGACGAATACGAAATTCCGTTGTGGACCGCGGAGGAAGATGCTGCGTCGTCGAATTCGGAGAGTGACGACGCCTGATCTTTGATCAACCGGTACAGCAATCCACTCAATGTGTAAATGCGGACGCGGAAGATGGCTGATTTACGGCTTGACCTGCTCGGTCCTCAATTCATGGACTCACACTTGCCTTGAATGGCAAGCATGCCATTTCCCTATTAGACCAATCTTCGCTGGTGGGCACCGTTCATAGAAGAGTGGCACGTCGGGGTTCTTTGATTATTTTAACAAGGCCAACCGCCGGAGTATCAACATGGTGTACTCCGCCTCTAGAACACTAATTAAATTCGACAAAGTCAAATCGAGAATCAAAAAACGCCCCTGGCTCTCCTTTTTCATCCACCAATTCTCGAAGGACAACTCGATATAATTTTAGCACTCCAAGTTCTAGGATCGTCTCTACTGATTCCTCCCCGGAAATTTTCAAGTTTACCCAATCTTTGCCAGCAACCCTTTCGCTACAGTGTAATATGAGCTTTCGAAGTTCTGCTTTCCCCTTAATTGATTCATATCGATCCTCATATTGAACCCATAAATGTTCAACAAAAACATCAATCAGCGTGACTTCTTTAACATACTTCCAAGTTACGCGTGCGGCCTGCTTAAGTAAGCACTTTGCAACATGCTGATCACATTGCTCTTGTACGAATAAACATGCACGCTGTGCAAGTCGCCTACGGCCTTGATCAATCGTGTGGATTGCAACATTGCGCTCACTGTCATTCCACTCACCGACCTGCCCAGCTTGAATTCTGGTTGGAGATCCTAAACACGGCGGTATTCCATCTAATGCCTTGCATTCAGCTCGCCCATTATTGATGGGATCATTGGCAATTACAAAATGAAACGCTGTCCCGCGGTAGTCCTTATTCACAACAAATCGATACGTTTCGAATCCAAAAACTGAAAAGACTAAGTAGACTACTCTCATAATCGGATCGCCAATAAGGTACAACCAGTGCGTGAACTCGCTGTAAACTAACGCAAATCTCGACCTGATTGACTGACCAAGTACCGACTCCCATCGATGATCGACACCCCAACTTCGTTCGTGCAGGAGATTTCCATAGTTACGCTTTAAAAACACCGCAGTCTTCAAGTCATTTAAAACACACTCAAAATAATCTGATCTCAAAATTGAGGGGCCGGATTGATTCAAGTAGTGATCAAAACTCAAAATCAGCGACTTTAAGATTGCAACCTCAAGTTGAGGGTCTATTGCTGGAATCTTACGCGTCGCGGGAACTAACTTCTCGCGAAATATTGGCCCAAGCGATTCAACAGCCAGCCCCATCTGTCCCGCGATTCTCTCAATTTCTTTTTCGGAGTTTGCCGTAAACCTTACTGGACGCCCGCTTATCTCGTCTTTCTCAAGAATATTGATGCCCCTCTCAGTCAGGACGTTGCCAACTTCAACAAAAAACCGACCATCTTCACCGTCGAGAGTGACTTCGGTCGGGCGCAATCGGTGTTCCGCAGCCATTGCTGGCCCCAATTCGATTAGTACATTTGAGAACGCATTGGAGAAGACACTGTCAAATTCGGAAAACTGATTATTCACATTGGAAGCGACAACAGTTCGTGATCTAATGCGCCCACCCAATTTCTTTGGAATCGTATGCTCAAGGCATGTGCTTGCTCGAAGCTCAACGCCTGTCAACAAACAGGTCAGATCCATAATCTCGGTAATCCTAAACGAAGCAATTGACTCATAGTTATTGTTACCTCCTCCGCCCCTATCCCTCCTTCGTCATCGCCTCAAACAGCGACCGAAAGTTTCCTTCCCCAAATCCCTTCGCACCTTGCCGTTGAATCAGCTCAAACAACAACGGCCCCGATTCATGATCGCTCGCCCGATGCAGTGGGTTGCGGCAGAAGGCTTGGAGTAGGTAGCCTTGGGCGTCGCCGTCGATGAGGATGTGGCGCTCGCGCAAGTCGTCGGTGGAGACGGGTAGGTTGTTGATGCCCTGTTTATCGAGGCGGGCGGGTAGGTCGTGGTAGTAGGCCGCGGGCATCGGCAGCATTTCGAAATCGGCGGCTTGCAGAATATCGACGGCTGTCTTGATATCATCGACGGCAAACGCCAGATGATGCAGACCGGCACCGCGATGCCCGTCCAAGGCGGCGGCGACTTGCGATTCGTGATACCGCGGCCGCAATGGTTCGTTGGTGGCCAGCTTGAGACCGCTGGCGTCGTCCCACATCACGATCGACTTGAGGCCGGTACCCACGCCGGGGCGCAGGTCTTCGGTATGAAACTGCACATCCCAGAAGCGCTGCAGGCCCAGCACGTGTTCGTAAAACGCGATGACCGGCATCAGCGTGCGCACGTTGGCGGCGACGTGGTCGATGCCCGCGATGGTCGCGGCGTTTGCGGAAGCATCAAAAAGCGCTACGGCTTCCATATCGGGCATGAGCGACGCCGCGCCGTCTTCGATATCGACAAAGCTGATATCGACATCACCGACGGGCGTAGCTAGAGTCAACTCGCGCCATAAGACGCCGTCAATCTCGCTGCGTTCGATGCCGTCGAGTAGCGTGGCGTGGCGTTCTAGCAAACGCGCTTCGACGGCAGCAACGTCGTCAACCTGCAAGCGCAAGCGCGCGATGCCGTCGGGATGGCGATCGAGAAAGCGGCGCACATCGGAACCACCGTGCACGGCTTCTGCGAGCGTGATCCGAACGCTGCCGCATTGCAGCAGATGCCGCCGCGTGCCGGTGCGCTCGACCGAATCGCCGGTGCTGACGCCGATGTTTTGAAATCCGAAGCCGCGCGTGAAGAAGTCGGCCCAGGGCTCGGCCTGACGCACGGCGATATCGATGCTATGAATGGATTGAATTCCAAGATTGCCGGCTGCCATGTCCGCACTCCTTCGCGTTGGGGCATGAATCAAATGGGTATTCTACGCGTGGCCAAAAGCCGAGTCGATAACGGGGTTTGCGTGTTGTGAAATCTTCGTGAAGATTTTCTGCCGTCTCGGCCACGCCAGATTCTGGCGTCAGGATCTATCCACATTTGGTAAAGCACTCACGCCTTTTCGATGCCTGCCCACACGAAGTGAAACCCTCACCCCGGCCCTCTCCCTGCGAGGGAAAGGGAGCGAACAGCCGACAGCACTCGGAAACATCTACCGACCATTGCCGAGTTCTACGGCGTTTTCGGCGTCGCGGATTCCTACCAAACGCGTCGCTATACTTCGACCTATTCGCACCACTGCAACGTCGCGGTGATGCGCTAGCAACCGTCGGAGCCCACGTCTATGAGCCAGGATTCACCGTTGTTGAACGAGTTCAAACTGCACGACCTCACGTTGAAAAACCGCGTGGTGCTGGCCCCGATGACGCGCGGCCGCGCCGGTAAGGAACGCACCGCGAACCAGTTAATTGCCGAATACTATACGCAGCGGGCGAGCGGTGGTTTGCTGATTTCTGAGGCGACGGTGATTAGCGAGCAGGCCAACGGCTGGGTCAACTCGCCGGGGATCTACACCGACGGGATGGTCGAGGGTTGGAAGCTTGTAACGAGCGCCGTGCACGACGCGGGCACGCCGATCTTCTTGCAGATGTGGCATTGCGGCCGAGCGTCGCACAGCGCGTTTCATGGCGGCAAGCCCGCCGTGGCACCGTCGGCGATTGCGATTAATGGGGATTACATCCATACGCCGGACGGCAAGCTGCCGCACGAAACGCCGCGCGCGTTAGAGACGGACGAGATTCCGGGAGTTGTGAACGACTACAAAGTTGCCGCCGAGCGCGCGAAGGCGGCGGGCTTTGACGGCGTCGAAGTACACGCGGCGAACGGTTATCTCATCGATACGTTTCTGCAAAGCAAGACGAACCATCGCACCGACCATTACGGCGGCAGCTTGGAGAATCGCTTCCGGTTTTTGAAGGAAGTGTTGATAGCCGTGACGTCGGTGTTTCCGCCCCATCGCGTCGGCGTGCGCTTTTCGCCGAACGGCATCTACAACGATATGGGCTCGCCGGACTATCGCGAGGCATACACCTATTACGCGAGCGAAGTCAACAAATTCGGCCTTGCATACTTACACGTGATGGACGGCTTAGCGTTCGGCTTTCACGAATTGGGCGAGCCGATGACGCTGGCAGAATTTCGCAAGGTTTTCGACGGACCGATCATCGGCAACTGTGGTTACGACCAAGCGTCGGGTGAAGCAGCGATTCGCGATGGTCATGCCGACCTTATCGCGTACGGTCGACCTTACATTACGAATCCGGATTTGGTCGCGCGGTTCAAGAACGATTGGCCGTTGGCCGAAGACGCCGACCCGAAGCTTTGGTCCGTCGATGGCGCGAAGGGATACACAGATTTTCCAGCGTACAAGTAAGCGTCGTCGTTAGTCGTCTTGCGATACGCCCAACTTTTCGGCTTGGTCGCGCAACTGCTTCAACGCGCGGTGGCAAATCATATGCACCGAACCGATGCTGCGGTCGAGATGTTCGGCGACGTCGGCAACGGGGCGCCCCTCGAGGAAGCGCATGCGAATCACTTCGCGATAATGCTCGGGCAAGGTGGCGACGCAGGCACTGATGACGCTCAGCGCTTCGTCTTTGCGGACCACTTGGCTGGGCGTCGCGCTACCGGCCATGGCGCGGGCGAGCAAATCGACGTACGTCGTGCGGTTGTTGTTCGACGGCGCGATGTTGACCTCGCGGCGGACGTCGCGGCGTTCGGCCCGCATGGCACGGTGCTCGTCGATCAGTTTGCGATCGAGAATGGCGTACATCCAGCGCAGGAAGGAATCGCTGCCCTGATAGGTAAACTGCTCGATGGCCCGAAACGCCTCCAGATAGACCTGCTGCAAAATGTCTTCCGGCTCGATTTTTGACTTCATGACGGCGTCCATTTGGCGCAGCAGGCGAGCCCGCAGGCGCGGGTGGTACATCACGATCAACCGCCGGGCGGCGGTGTCGTCCCCTTCGCGCGCCTTGTCGATCAGAATCTGCGTTTGGTGGACGTCTTCCATCGGTTCGGCCTCAAATCGGCCCCGCGCTGGGCGAAGCCGCGCTACTTCAATTTCCGTAACTTCTTATATAATAGCGATTTTCGATCATTATCGAAACCCGGCGATCTGAAAGCGAGTCAAATCACCGGGATATTTTGTAATTTGGGGGGAACCATATTGTGATAGGCTACTACTTATAGGTAGATGGCCAGAAATACCGAAAAACGGCGATCTGCTGCGACTGTGAAATGTCGGCTAGCGAAGCCTCCGGCCGACCTTGGAAAGCGAGAATTAACAGCGCCACGCATGGCAAAATGGAACGAACAACCGGCAAGCTCCCCCGAAGATGACGCCCGCGATGAGGCGGTCGGACGGCTCATTAACGAGTTTTTCGACCGACGCGAGAGCGGCGAGGATCTGACGGAGGCTGACTTTATCTCCGAGCATGCGGAGTTTGCGGAGGACTTGCGCGATCATCTCGGCGGGCTGGACCTGTTGCGCGGTATCGGTGGTTCTTCCGGGCGCGACCCGTTGAATAACGACACGCTGCCTGCCGATTTGCCGGGGCGAAACAACGGCGACGATTTGCGCGACATACCGTTGCCGAAGATCGACGGTTACGAGATGCAACGCGCCATCGGTCGCGGCGGCATGGGCGTGGTGTTTAAGGCGATTCAATCGAACACGCGCCGGCAAGTCGCGCTAAAGGTATTGCTCGAGGGTCCGTTTGCGACGAGCCAGTCGCGCAAGCGCTTCGAGCGCGAGATATCGCTTTCGGCGCAATTGCGTCACCCCAACATTATTCCGATCTACGACAGCGGTACGTTCGACGGTCGCATGTATTACGCGATGGAATACGTGCGCGGCATGCCGCTCGACGAATGGGCAGCGACGACCCATCCAACGGTGCGTCAAAAACTAACGCTGTTTATCAAAGTGTGCGAAGCGATGCGGCACGCGCATCAGCGCGGCGTGATCCATCGCGATATGAAGCCATCGAACATTTTGGTGCAGTCGGACGGCAAGCCCAACTTGCTAGACTTCGGTTTGGCGAAGCAAGGAACGTTTGGCGATATGACGACGTCGCTAACGGCGCAGATCATCGGCACGCCGGCGTATATGTCGCCCGAACAAGCTGCCGGCGACCCGAGCGGGATCGATGTGCGCACGGACGTATATTCGCTCGGCGTTGTGCTCTACGAACTGCTGACCAAGCAGATGCCGTACGACACGAAGTCCTCGATGGGGCAACTGCTGAATCACATCGCGCGGACCGAGGCGAACGAATCGCATTTGCAGAATGCAGGGCTCGATTCGGAAGTGTGCGCGATCGTGATGAAGGCGCTGGAGAAGTCGAAGGACGAACGCTATCAATCCGTCGATGCGCTGATGGCGGATATTCAACGTTATCTCAACGACGAACCGATCTCGGTGCGAACGGGCAGCGGCGTCTATCTGATCACCAAGGCCTTGCGAAAGCATCGACGGCTCGCGTTAGTCTTCCTGCTGGGGTTGTTGCCGTTGGGAATTGCCGCATACGGTGTACACATGTTCTCCAGCGCGTGGCAACAGACGCAGGATCGACTCGAACAGCATGAGAAACGCATAGAAGAGAAGGAGCAAGCACTTCAACAGGAGCGCGAAGCGCAACAACTGCGGCTACTCGAACTCGAAAAGCAAAAACAACTGGCCGAACAACAGTTGGCGATTTACGAGCGGGCCGTGGGTCCCGCGGGGGCAAACTTAGTGAAGCAAATTACCAGCGGTAACATCACCGGCGCAATGAGTAATCTCGATATCGACGCGTTGGCCGCCAACATGAAATCGACGCCAGTGAAGGAAACCGACACCGGCAAAGACCTTAGCGGTCAGTATGGTTCGTTAACAATTTCCGACCCGGTGCCGACGGCGTTGATACCG
>JAUIHO010000179.1 GCA_030432035.1 Phycisphaerae bacterium | reverse complement strand
AACAGTACGACCAATGCCTGATCGAACAGTTCGTCCCCGGCAAGGAGATCACGGTCTCCATCCTTGGCGAAACGGCCCTTCCTACGATCGAAATTCGCACGCGGCGCGACTTCTACGATTATGAGGCCAAATATGTCGATGAAGATACAGAGTACGGATTCGACATCGATCTGCCCGATGACCTGCAGCGCCGCATAGTCGATTGGAGCTTGGCGGCGCACAAATTGCTCGGCTGTCGCGATTTTTCACGCGTCGATTGGCGCGTGGACGATCAGATCGGCGATGCACGACTGCTGGAAATCAACGTGATTCCCGGCCTGACGTCGCACTCGCTGCTACCCAAAGCCGCAGCCAAGGCCGGCATCGACATGGCGGATTTATGCCTGCGCATCGTCAACATGGCCATCGACCGGCGCTTTGCCGCTCTCAAAGGCCAGTAACGACGTGCAGCAATAACAGCCAATCGCCTGGGAGGAAGTCCGACCGTTGCCGGCGGCTAAAAAGAAACGAAATAAGAAGAAGGCGTCCGACATTCCCGCCGCGTTTGAGATATTCGCGCGGCTCGGGTCGGAAGACTACCGCCCCGTTCGTCGGGCGGCCCTCGTGGCGTTGCTCGTCAGCGTCGTGGGTGCCGGTTGCGTATGGGGGCTATACAGCCTGCGCAGTCACGTTCACCGTCTGACGCATTTCGAGCGTGTGGAACTCTGGATCGACTGGGAAGACGTGCCGCCCTTTTTACAGGCCGATTCCTACGACTCAGTATTCCGCGGTCTCGAAAGCGCCATCGCGCTGACGGCCAACGACCGCGTACTAGACGATTCGCTTGCTCAGCGCATCGCCGGCACGCTCAGCCAAACCGGTCCACGCTCGGTCGATGACATCGCTTGGATCAAAAAAGTAAATCGCGTCATCGTCCGGCCCAACGGTCGCATCAGCGTCAATTGCACGTTCCGCTATCCGCGTGCGTTCGTGAGTTGGGGCGAGTACTTCTATCGCGTCGACGACGAAGGCATACGCCTGCCCGGTCAATATCGCGTCAGTCAATGGTCGCCGCCGGTGGGCATTCTCATTCGCGGCGTTGAAGCCCCCGAGCCAGTGGTGGGTCATTACTGGCCCGGCGAAGATTTGCAGACTGGTCTCGAACTCACGCGCATGCTGCTGCGTCAGCCCTATCGCGATCAGGTCGCCAGCATCAATGTGGAAAACTATCAAGGTCGCATCACGCAGACGCAGCCGCATCTGGTCATCGCAACGGACCGCCCCGGTTCGCGCATTTGGTGGGGCCGCGCACCGCACGAAGAAATGGGCGTCGAAAACTCAGCCGGGCAAAAACTCGCCCTCTTGCGGCGGCTTTACGACCATTACGGTCGCATCGACATCAACCGCCCGTTCGTCGATATCCGCTCATTTAGCGACTCGATCCAGACGGCCGGCCCCAATTATGCGGCGGGCACGCACTAAACTGGGAAATTGCACAGCCTCCCGACATTCAGTTGCTGGCAATATCCACGGCGAGAGCCGCAGCCATCCCCTGCGTTTACCATATAATCTCTCGCGTGGGGCCAGAGGCGGGCCCACTATTGGATGAATGGAATGTTGCTCGCACAAACGACCACTGAAAACGCAAGCGAACGCTGGATCGAGGCGTTTCGCCAATTGATGGAGCACTGCGTGCCGCCCATTGCGGCCACGCCCGAAGTGATCGTCGGCGCCCTCTTTGCGGTCGGTCTCGGAATCGGCCTCGTCTTTCGCGGTGGTAAGTTTGAGCGGCAAATCGTGATGGCCTTCGCGCTGCTGTTCGGCGGCTACGTCGGCTACTACCTGTCCAACGCCTTCGGCCTACCCGGCCCGATCACGATTGCCATCACGTCTATTGCGTCCACGGCGCTGGCCTATAAAACGTACAAGCTTTGGCTCGCCACGGGCTCAGTCGTCGTGTTGTTTGCTATCGGCCTAACGCTGCAACTCGGTCGCGGCGATCTCAGTTCGTACTTGCCGCAGCCTGAGCAAATGAACGGGCCGGTCGACGTCGAGAAGGCGCGCATTCAACTGCCCACGCCGGAACAACAGCAAAACAATCAGAATCCCGATTGGCGCACGCAACTGTCGCGCATCGGTGAGAACATCGCCGCGACGGTGCGCGATTTTGATTTCTTCGCGTGGATCCTGCCTATCTCCGCCGCCGTCCTCGGCGCAGCGCTTGCGTATTGGGCGCTGCAAACATTCGCCATTCTTTGGCTCGGCTTCCTCGGGGCCAACCTTGCCGTGCTGGCGGGCTGCACGCTGATATGCTGCAAGTGGCCCGATATGCGCGACGCGATCTTCGCCCAACCACACGTCCCCGCATACGTTGTTCTCGGGCTTTGGATCGTGGGTCTGATATGGCAGGCCAAGGAAGCGCGCTTCCCGAAAAAAATCTTGCCTTCCTCGGACGGCGACGATTCTGGATCGTAAGTTTTATTCAACGTGTAAGGATTAGGAGGCATGGTGAACCTCGCTTGCATCTGGCGGCGCAACGAGAGGACGACCCGTGCAATACATCACTCAATATTTTGCCCACCTGGGTACCGGGTTCGCGGTTTTACTCGCGCTGGCCGGTTGCGTGTATGGCTTCTTCGGCTGGCGCATCATGCGTTTGCTGATCTTGCTCGACACGATCGTACTGGCAGGCCTATTGGCGTTCGCGTCGCATGACAGCGCCTTCCGCGATGCCTTACCCATTCCACCGATCGTCTTAAGCATTTCCGTGCTATTGGTGCTACCGATTTGCGCGTGGCTCTTCGAGAAACGCGCAGCCCTCGGCTTCTTCGGCGTCATCGGCTTTCTCGCGACGTTGATCGTGGTGGTCGATCTCACGCCGGTGCTCGAGATACGCATCGGTAGCGCGATTTGCGGTGCCGGCCTCTGCATGGCACTCGGCCTTACGATGTACCGTCAGACGACGGTCCTCGTCACCGGCCTTCACGGCGGCTGTCTCATTACGGCTGCCTTAGCGATTCTTGCGGCCCACCCGACCAACGGTGTCGGTGCAGCTATCAGTTCGCTCACCACGAGTTACGACTTCGCCCTACCTGCGGGAGTCTTGGCCTTTTCGGTCATCCTCATCGCGGTGCAGTGGGCGGATCTGCAGGGCAACGAATCTGCCCACGCCTTTGCGGATTGACGTCGGTCCGTCGTGCCGCAGCCCAAGGCGGCAGGTGTTCGGCGCGTGTGCCTCCAACGCGCACCGATACCGACGGCGGATATGTACCCAGGCAACTGTCGGCTAGCAATTCGATGATCGTTGCGCGGGTGGCGCCGCAACGCTTCTCCTTTTCACGATGGGGATGCGATGCATGGGCGTCCGCGCCGTCCCCCCAGCCGGTGTCCATCATCGCTCCCCACCCATTTTTTATGGGCTTGATTTGATGTGAACGAAGGATTGATCGTGGCATACCGAAAGAAAAATCTACGCATCCCGATAGGGATGCACCGACAATAGCCCAGCAGTTCACTGCTGGATGTAAATGAAAATAGAGATGATCTCGTCCCAACGGGCCGTAGGGAACGAGATTTGAGCGGACCCAATAAAAAAAACAACCTACTCCTGCACCGCGCCCCAATGACTGCCCGGCCTCGTCACACCGTTATTCACCCCACCAACCACCGTCGCCGATCCGCGTAATGGGCTGCCCGGCGCGAGCTTGAATTTGTTGCGCACTTGCTGCCGTACGAGATTCATGCGCTGGGTGATTGACATCCCCTTCGTAAACAGCGGGCTAATTGCTGCATCCGCGTTCACAAAATCGACGTTGTCACCCACACGATCGTGGATTCCACTCGGTCCGGCGAAGTTATGACTGTGGCTATCGCTCATGCTGTTGTAATCGCTAGCGGCGAAGCTCACGTGTCGCGCCGCGCCGTAATCACCGCGCGACGTGTTAAGCCCGTTACCCTGCAAGATGTTAAACATCACCTGATGGCCGGCACTCGAACGCCCGCCTTCAAACCACATTCCAAACCCGTTACCGTGCCCGTCGCCGTTGTTGACGATCGTGTTATGAAACACACGGCCGCGTTCGGTATCGCCCATGTCCAACCCCATCCGCCGATTATCAAACGATATATTAAACGCTACCAAACAATCCAACCCGCCGCGCACGCCGACCTTGATCCCGTTGCCGTCGCCCGCTTCCGTGTTTTCCGGATTGCCGTTAAACGCAATATTACCCGTTACCGTTAAGTGCGTGCCGCCCAGCAGGTCGAAGTTATCGTCGGCATTACCGAATGCGACATTGTCTTTGATGATGCAGTGCGTCGCATAGCGTGTGCCGAACCCGTCGCTATGTTCGGGCACTTGTCGATTGTTGAAGCTCAAACAATTTTCGATCGTGCAATGCTTCGGCGCGATTTGATCCCAACCGCACCAATCGGCCCACGCCGACTCGACCAAGTCGCTCGTGTATTGCCCGCCCGGCGACCCCGGCGCGTTGTTGCCCGCTTTGGGCGGCACGGCTGCCGTTTCGCGCGTTTGCACAGGCGATTCGCGTAGCACGATGCCACTACTACTATTCGATATCATGCAATTCTTGAACGAAACGTTCCGCACCGGCCCGACGGCCCGCAGCGCACCGACAAACGTGTTCGGCCCTTGGCTACACCGCTCGGCACTACATTCCAACACGTCGATATGATGCGTCGCCCCTGGCGCAGTCGATTCAATATCCAAACCCACACCATTGAGGTTTTCAAAGTGGAAACCGTTGATCACGATCCACGACGAATCAACAATTCGCCACCCCGTGTTGCCGCGTTCCGCTCCCGGACGCATGCCGGTCACGCGCGGTGTCGCGCCGGTCTCCGCCGTGATCGTAATCGGCTGCTCCTCCGTGCCATGTCGGTTCTCCATGGTCACGACTGGTCGATTCACCGACGTATGGTTTCGGTAATAACTTCCCGAACGCACCACGACAACATCACCCGCCCGCGCCTTGTCCACGCCCGCTTGTATTGTGGCGAGCGGCGTTTCGGCAGTGCCCGTGTTCGCATCGTTCGCCGACGGATGATCTGCATCGACGTAGATCGTCTGCGGCCCTTCCGTGATCACATTGATAATGACCGACCGCGAACGCTCCATGCCGTTTGGTTGAATCGACACCAACTCGACATCGTGACGGCCCACAGGCAGTTCGACGGTTGCCGTCAACTCAAACGCAATGGGTACGCCGCCGCTGCGCCATTCGATGCGACTGCCATCGGGTACCTGACTAGCCGAACCATCCAACCGCACGTCTGCCGACGAACCGCCGTCCGTGATGCGCACCACTTGCGGCGCGTCGATGGTTAAATCTGATGCGGTGGCGCTTTCATTCGATTTCGGGTCGCCGCATAAGTCGACTTGCTGACCGCTGTATGTCGTCGGTGACGAGCGCATCGTTGCCAAGAAATCGACACCATTCTGCCCGGCGGCATCCATCTGTTTTTCTGTCGGTGAAAACACAAAGTCCTGCTTTTCCGGTCGAATCGTCCCAGACCAACCGCCCGGAACCGCCACCTGATAACGCCCGGCGGGGTCGGTCACGCCCGCCTCGCGCACACCGCTGGCCGCCACAATAACGCCCGGAATCCCGAAGCCGCTGCTATCTCGGACGCGGCCCTCGATCAGAACGTCGCCCGTTAGATTCGGAAATGAGGACGTGCCGTTACCGCAGCCGAACACGACCATCGGCACCACGACCGCAAAAAACGCAATAAAACGGTGTCCGATCGGCATTGAGTAAGACCACCGGCTTGAATTCGAATTCGGAATCATTTGACCTCCCGAAGGCGGGTTCGGCGAACGGGCGATAAGCAGCGAAAAGCCACGCCCAACCGATAATGAGGCTTCTAATCGCAATTTCGGCTGAGTATAATCGGTGCGGTTTGTGGGGGACAATCCGCGCAGACTCGTGGCCTTTTCGTGACGGGGAACGAATGCCGCTCAAGAATCATTTCATCAATACGTGGTCGATCACCGCGCGCATGTGCTGCGCGCTCGTCTTTATGTGCGCCGCCTCTTGTGGCGCGTTCGAACCGGGCGATACCAACGGTGACGGCGAAACCAATGGCGCGGATATTCCGAGCTTTATCGAGCTGATCGTGAATCCGCAAACGCCAACGGCGAACGAACTCGATGCCGCCGATATCGGTTCGCCGGGCGATCCGTGCGCTGCCGACGATCTCATTACGGTCGACGACATTCCTGGCTTCGTCGGCATCCTAATGGGCAGCCCCTGTAACTTCGCGCCGCAAATCACAACGGGCGACCTCGCGCTACTTAACAATGTCTTCTGCGATGCGTGCCCCAGCGCGCGCAATTCGATTCAACTGGAAGCCGTCGACCCGAACCTGGGCGATACCGAAAACCTAATCTGGTCGATCGCCACCCAACCCGAGTTCGGCACGGCAAGTTTTGTCGATGGTAGCATCGGCGGGCAGGTCACCCTTTGTTACAAAGCCGAGGATGTCGACGAACCTGTCGATCAATTCGTGGTAACCGTCAGCGATGGCTTCGGCGGTGCCGATCAAATCACGATCGATACCAACTCGGCATTGCCGCCGTCCCTCGTGATCGCACCGACCTTTCAGCCGACCGACGTTTTGCTAACCGCAACGCCGGGATACGAATCTTACTTCTGGCCACATAGCGGCGAAACGAACAACAGCGTTACCATCGATCAAGACGGTTTCTACAGTGTTGACGTCACCGATGACAACGGTTGCAGCGTGACCTGTATCACGCAAATCGCGCTCAATGCACCGGTTACCGCCTACTATCGCGTAAATGCCGGCGGCCCGAACTACGTCGATCCGAATGGCGACTTGTGGATGTCCGACATGGGCTTCTACAACACGGGCAAAAAAGAGAAGGTTCACGCATCCACGCAAATTGCCAACACCGATATCGATACGATTTACCAAACGGGTCGCTGGGATTCGGCGTCCGGCAGTGAAATGGTGTATTCGTTCCCGGTAACCAACGGCGACTACACCGTGCGCCTACACTTTGCGGAAATCTATTGGACCCAGCCGGATCGCCGCGTCTTTGGCGTCGCCATCGAAGGCACCAACGTGATCAGCGGCCTCGACCTCGTTGCCGAAGTTGGCGCGTTCACGGCAGAAATTCGTGAGTTTGAAACGACCGTGTCCGACGGCGTGTTGAACGTGGAGTTCCTACACGACTTCGAGAACCCGAAGGTTTCGGCCATCGAAATCCTCAGTGATACACCCGTGCAGCCGACGCCGGCGACGATCGACGTAGTCAGCCCGACCGAAGGTCAGGTCATCTCCGATTCGGCCGTCACCGTACAGTGGGCATCCACCGGCGACTTGTCGCAAGTCAGTCACGTGCATCTGCAACTCGACGATCAACCCGTCGTGATGCAAATGAATCTCGACGGCAGCTATACGTTTACCGATCTCGCCGCCGGTGCACACACGTTACACGTCAACCTCGTCGATGCGGTTCATCAAAACCTGCCCAACCCCGAAGCGTCGGCGGTCATCAACTTCACGACCGACGCCGAACCGCCCGTTCCGGCGACCGTCACGATTCTCGCGCCAACTGAAGGCGCATCGATCGATGGCGACGAAGTCACCGTGCAGTGGCAATCATCCGGCAATTTGGTAAACGCCAATCACGTTCACCTGCGCCTCGACAACGGCGGCATCATCATGCGGCCCACGCTCAGCGGTTCTTACACCTTTAGCGGTGTTACGGCCGGTGCGCACACGATTGAAGTCAATCTCGTCGATGCCAATCATCAAGACCTGCCCAACGCCGAAGCGTTTGATACCGTTGGATTCATTACCGTCGACAACACGCCCGATCCGCCGACGATCAACATTACGTCACCAACCGAAGGCGAATCGATCAACGGCAACGCCATCACCGTGCAATGGCAAACCACGGGCGATCTGGCCGACGCCGACCACGTGCACCTGCGGCTCGATAACGGCGGCATCATCATGCGGCCCGATCTGACCGGCAGCTTTACGTTCACCGGCGTGGCCCCCGGCCCGCATACGTTTGAGATCCACATCGTTGACGCCAACCACCAGAATTTGCCCAATGTTGAGGCATATGACAGCGTTGGCTTCACGTCGACCGGCAACCCGATCGAACCGCCAACGCTCACGCTGACCTCCCCGTTCAACGGTGCCACCATCACCGGCGACGAGATCATGGTCTCGTGGACCAGTTCGGGCGACCTCACCGACGCATCACACGTACATGTGCAACTCGATGAAGAAAACCCACAAACGCTGCTGCCGCTCAACGGTATGGTCGCGTTGCCGCTCATACCCGGCACTTACACGATCACCGTTTCGTTGGTCGACGTCGGCCAAGCGCCGCTGCTTAACCCCGAAGCGACGAAGGTCGTCACCGTCACGCTCGTGCCCGAACCCAATGGCGACGATGCGTTGTATCGCATCAACGTCGGGGGCCCCACGTTCACAGACAATATGGGCAACACATGGGAATCCGACGCCGGTTATTACAACATCGGCAACAGTTCGGTCGTTAACAGCGGCACCGAGATTGCCGGCACCGACAACGATCAGTTGTATCGCTCCTGCCGTTGGGATTCGTCCTCATCGCCCGAGATGATGTTCAACTTCCCCGTCGCGGCGGACAGCTATACCGTGCGATTGCACTTTGCCGAGACGTATTGGACGCAACCCGCCCGGCGCGTGATGGATGTGGCCATCGAAGGCACCACGGTACTGACCGACTACGACATCGTCGCCGAGGTCGGCCCACTCACGGCCGATGTGCATGAATTTGAAACAACGGTTACCGACGGCACGCTCAACATTGAGTTCATTCACAACTTTGAGAATCCCAAAGTCTCCGGCATCGAAATCTTCGGCGACGCCGCACCATTGCCGCCGACGGTTAACATCCTCGCGCCGACCAACGGTGCAACACTGACGGGCACCAGTTTTATCGCGCAATGGCAAGCCAGCGGCGACCTCAGCGGCGTCGATCATGTACACGTGCAGCTCGACGACGAACCCGCGCAAATGAGCCTCAGCCTCACGGGCTCGCTCACCTTTAACAGCGTCGCGCCGGGCAACCACACGCTTACGGTAACGCTCGTCGACAGTGGCGATGGCGAGCTCACCAATTCGGAAGCAACCGACAGCGTGTCGTTTACCACCGAAGAAGTGGTTACCACGCCGCCGACCATCGCCATCACCAACCCGGCCAACAACAGCACGATCGTCGGCGACACGATCAACGTATCGTGGGCATCAACGGGTGATCTAAGCACCGTCAACCACGTACACATTCAGCTCGATGACGAAGCACCGACGATGAACATGAACCTCAACGGTTCGACCACGCTCGGCCCGCTGCCGCCCGGCACCTACACCGTGACGGTGTTCTTTGCCGATACGAGCCATCAACCGATTCCCGGCCCCGAAGCCACCGACAGCGTGTCGGTTACGCTGATCGAAGATACCGGCGGTAATGATGAATTCGTGATCTATCGCCTGAACGCCGGCGGCCCGGATTACACCGATGGCGACGGCAACTTTTGGTCGTCCGATGCCGGTTTCTACAATAGCGGCGGATCGTTCACCAGCACCGCCGCCATTGCTAATACCGAAAACGACACGCTCTATCAATCCGAGCGCTTCATCGAAAGCAGCACGCAAAACCTCGTGTTCACGCTGCCGGTCGATCCCGGCACCTATCGCGTTCGGATGCACTTTGCAGAGATTTGGTCCGGCGCCCAGAACCCCGGCGTGCGCGTTTTCGACGTGCTCGTGAACGGTAATCTCGTACTCGATAACTTTGATATCGCCGCCACAGCCGGCTTCCGCACCGCCACAGTTCAATCGTATGACTTGCAGGTGCTCGATGGCGATATCGTCATCGAACTGGCGAAGGTCGCGCAGAACCCAAAGATTTCGGCAATTGAAGTTGTGCAACTCAGCGCGGGCCAACTCGCGCTCGATCCGACGTTTGTATCCTGGGGCCACGTGCCGCTGGGCGAAGCCGGCTTCGTTCAGACGCTCACGCTCACCAACGACGGCAGCGAACCGATCAACATCTCGTCGATTGCCTTTCAAGTGAACGACGGTGGCGGCGAAGAATTCACGCTCAGCCTACCCGGCCTCGATTTGACCGGCGCGGCTGGCGATGTCGTTCATCCCGTCGATATCGACTTGGCGCCCGGCGCTAACCTGCAAGGTAGCTTGCTGTTCGCACCGAATACGCCCATTGCCAACAACGTTGACGTCGAATTTCGAGGCAACTTCCCGCCGCAACACGTCTCGCTCAGCGGCATCGGCGGTGAAGAAACCGGCCATCCGTTCTTGCATGTCGTCATCGATGTCGATCCCGTGACTGTCGACTACGACCAGAACGGCAGCGAACCCGTAACGCTGCTCGGTCGCGACTCGCACACGCACGAACTCGGCCATGAATTGGAAGTATTCGAGTGGACGCAGAACGGTCAACTGTTCGCATCGACGATGGACACGACGCATACGTTCCCAGTCGGCGAACATACCGTGCGGCTGACGATTTACGATGACAACGTTCCGCCTGAACAACTTGCGTTGGAAGAAACCTTCCGCGTCGTCGGCCCCAACGCCGTGCCCGGTGCGCTGGTGCGTTATTACAGTGGCAATCCGCAAACGTTAATCGACAATCCACCTGCCACGGCCAACTTTGGCGAAGTAGTCAGCACGCTATACATCAACGATGACAACGGCACGCTCGGCAACACGCCATACACCGGCAGCGTGCTTGCTCGTATCAATGCCACCGTTAACGTTACGCAGGCGGGTAACTATACCTTCTACAGCGGCGGCGGTAGTGAATCGCGCCTCTGGGTTGACGGCAATCTCGTCAGTGCCCCCGTCAACCTAACGACCGGCACGCACACGCTCGAAGCGCGCTTTGCCGTCAACGACATCGGCGACGCGCCGTTGGCGCTCGCATGGCAACTCGGTGGCGGTGCCATCATCGATATTCCCAGTGCGGCACTTAGCCACGATCAAACCGGCCTGCGACCGTTCATCAATACGGCCCCCGACGAAGGCATCGAC
>JAUIHO010000178.1 GCA_030432035.1 Phycisphaerae bacterium | reverse complement strand
CACAAGCCGCCCCGCCGAATGACCAAACTACGCCGTGAGCCGCCACTAGACGCGCCCGATGCGAATGAACCTCCCCAACCAGATCACCACGGCTCGCTTCATCATGGCGATCGTATTTTTGGTCTTGCTCGACCGGTTCAACATCAAGCAACAGGACGAACAGGTCTGGATCATGGACATCGCCTTCGTGCTGTTCGTGGTGGCGGCGCTTTCGGACATTCTCGACGGCCATCTGGCACGCAAATACAACCAGATCACCGCGTTCGGGCGGATTCTCGACCCGTTCGTCGATAAGGTGCTCGTCGTCGGTGCATACATCCTGTTCCTCGGCAGCAACTTTCGACAGGCGGATCAATCGGCGGCGACGGGGCTCGAAGCTTGGATGGTCGTCGTCATCGTCGCGCGTGAGTTGCTGGTCTCCGGCCTGCGGGGTTTTAGTGAAGCCGGCGGTAAGGCTTTTGGCGCTAATTGGTGGGGCAAGATCAAGATGCTGCTGCAATCGATCACCGTCGGATGGGTCTTGACCAGCCTCGGTCGGCTGCGCGGCATCGAGTGGGTGCTGACCGGTCGCACGATCGTCATCTGGCTGATGGTCGGGTTTACCGCGATTAGCGTGATTGCCTATCTGTTGTCATCGCGCAAAGCGCTGGCGGAGCAAGCAGCGTGACCGACGCGATCAAAGCCACGATCCTCGGCATCATCGAGGGACTGACGGAGTTTCTCCCCGTCAGCAGCACCGGCCACATGCTCTTGGCCATGCCCGTACTCGACATCAATCCTGAAACGCCGCCGTGGCCTGTCTTTTTGTTCTTCATTCAGATCGGTGCCATCTTTGCAGTCGTGCTATATTTCTGGCGCGACTTGTACAAGCATATTTTTCGACCGCGCTCGGCCCGCGCGCAGGATCATCTGCTGACGAAGCTATTCATCGGCACGTTGCCCGGCGGCGTCATCGGTTTGATGTTTGATGATAAGGTCGAGGAGTTGCTGTACGGCCCCACGCCCGTTGCCATCACGCTCATCATCGGTGCGGTCGTGATGGTGGCGATCGAACTGATATTTCGTCGTATGGAAGGCGTTGGGCTGGAGGGCATCACGCTGAAGCAGGCGTTCCTGATCGGTGTTGCGCAATGCGTCGCGATTATTCCCGGCACCAGTCGTAGCATGGCGACCATCCTCGGCGGTCTGGTTGTCGGCTTGCCGGCAACGACGGCGGCGGAGTTTTCATTCTTGCTCGCGATTCCGACGATCTGTGGCGCGGGCTTGTTAAAGATTATCAAACACTGGGATACGCTCGATAGCAGCATGTTCCCGCTATTAGGGCTGGGCTTTAGCGTCTCGTTCGTCGTCGCCCTGCTCGTCGTTGCCGGGTTCATGAACTACATCCGCAAACGCTCGCTCATCCCCTTTGCCGCCTACCGCGTCGTCCTTGGCGTGGTTGTTTTAATCGCCGTTTTGGCGGGTTGGCTTGGTCCCGCCAGTTAGCCGCGCCAACAGGGCATCTCCTCCAATATCCGCCGTTTCACCCCACCAAACACCGATTTTCTCGGAAATTTCAGCCTCCTTCTAACCTCAAAAAAACGGCTGTGTCTAACGCGGCGTGAACGAAAATACGCCGCACGGGCGACGTGCAATGCTCAGGCATGGAATCGTTCGTTGCGGCTCAGGTAACGCTTGTGCGAGAAGGAGACAGCGATGCGTAAGAACCGATTGCTCACGATGTTGTTCGCGTTTGGTTTGGCAACGGCCGGTATGGCGATGTTCGGTGCTCAAGACGCCGAAGCGGGCGGCTTTTATCGCCGCGGCTATCGCGTCCGTCACGCCCCAGTGTATCGCCGAGTCGTGCCCGCCCCGGTTTATCGTAGCTACTATGTCGCGCCGCGCTTTCGCTCGGTGTATGTAGGCCCGCAGTTCGGCTATGGCTACGGTGGTTTCGGCTATGGCTACCATCGCGGCTTCGTGGGCGGATTTGGAGGCGGCTTCTGCTACTAAGCGAAGCCTAACGTAGCAAGATAGAAACTACTCCCCTTTTTTCATGAGATCGGGTCGAGCCTTAGGAGGCTCGGCCCTTTCTTTTTTGCTCAGAAATATGCAACACATTGAATCAAGGGCGATCGGCGATACCTCATACTGCCATGCCGTCGAGCCATAGGTTGAATTCCGGCCGACGCCTGCCCCACTGTGATTGGGTCAACTCCGACTGAGACGTCGAGCTTACAGTATTGAAAAATGAGACAGACGCCGGGCTCCATTGCTTTCTATGAATCGTTCGCACGTCGTCGCTTCCACGAGCGACTAACAGCGCGTACCGATACCACAGTCAGCGAACGAAGACCGACGTCTATGAGGGAAATGTGATCGACTTACAAAGTAAATCGATCGGGCGGGGTGTCGAAGTTAACGACTAACCGAGCAGCGGCCCCAACAGGGCCGAAACGATGTCTCCGAAAAATCCGAAGATATCACCAAGAAACATCTGCAACTGCTCAAATAGAGAACCCAAGTCAAACATGAGCATCTCTCCTTTTCTGCGAGGAAGGTTGATCTCATTTGGATGGGCATTCGATATAACCATCGAAAGGTGGGCTACTCGTGTATATGCACGGGCCGTGCCAACGGTTGCAGAATCGACGGAATGTCAAAAAAAGACGTTTGTCGCGCACCGCAAATTCGCCGAACTGGGCATGCATGCGCAAATTGCTGCTACTCGGACTCGGCGGATTACCCAATTCATCGCTTAAATTAGCGCGGCCCTAATCGTTCGCATGCTTCGGTAACGCAATCAGTTGTAAACGTTTGTCAGTAAGGCCGGTAAGCAACTCGTACGTGCCCGGTGGATCGGTTTTAAGAATGTCGGCGCTTACGAAAACAACTGCGCCGTTCAGACGTTGCCAGTCAACCTTTTGATCTGCTTTCACGTCAATGACAGGCCACAAAAAAAGCCGCTCCAAATACATCGCACCGATGACGGTCGTCTTATCGAGCGATTCATTTTCCAAAACGCAGCCGATACGAACGGAGCCATCAAGGAATGGTGCAGCTTGCTTTGCAACCGATTGCATGTCGGCCAAGCGCCCGGCTGCCTTTTCGGCACGTTCGGGGCGGCTGTTGATGATGATCGCATCTTCATAAGACATCGCGAGAAGCGGTAAAACCAGCATCGCAGCAATCGCAAAGCGCCGCCGGTTCGATGATGGGTCACCGAGCAAGCTGGCCAACGTATCGACGCCACCCACCAAGGCCGCCCACAGCGCGGGTAACAGGGGTAAGACGAACCGAACACCCTCATCCCACGGCCAAATGGACAACAGCGCAAGCGTGAGCAACGCGAAATAATCGATCAACATGCGATAGCGCCACGCGCGCCAACAAAGCAGGATGAATATCCCCCCGCCGATCAGCCACGTGCTTATGGTTGCGAGTGGAGGTTGGAACAATCGCCAGCCAAGACGCGTGGGAACGACGGCCTCTTTAATAGACGCCAGGCGCAAAGGTGCGAACTCGACGAAGCGCTTGAGTTGAAGCGTGACGAAACTGTCATCCACGTTTTCACCCGCGCGGGGATTGAACAGGATGCGCGAGTAACCGTATTCGTTGGGATAGCTGCGTTCGCGCGCCGACCATTGGAGTTGGGGATAAACCGTCGCAATAATGAGGAGCGTTCCGGCAATGACGCGTGCGATACCCTTTTGTTGAGCAATGCCCCGTTCGCCCGCAGTATCGTCATTAGCATCAATCTGAGTCCCGTCGCTATCCGAACGCTGCTTGCGGCGAGCCAATGCGATCAACCCCAATGGGATCAACACCACGCCCATCGTGCGAATCAGAATCGCAGCGGCACAACAAAACACGCCGAGCAGGATTCGCCACCAAGCAAGCCGCCCCGCGCGCCACGCCTCGAACTGTAGCAACGCAGCTAAGGCGAACGGCAAAAACGCCAACTCGGAAAGCAGATATTCGCTTTGAATGATTAACGCCGGACTGAGGGCAACGAACACCGCAATCCATCGCGCGTGCCGATGCTCACGGTAGTAAATGTGTGTCAATATCGCCGTCGCCAACCAACCGACGACCAACAGCAGGCGCGCTTCAAGAAGCGGCAGACCGTCGGGCGTCATGACGAAGTAAAGCAAACAGGAAAAACCGGGGGGTAATAACAGTCGCCCAAAACCGAATGTTCCGTCTTCCGCCAAGCTCCGCGCGCCGCGAAGGTAGCGAAACGAATCGGGAGAAAGCACGAGCCAGTCGCCAAGAGACCACACGCCCGTCAGTAATGCAATAATGAACGCCAGCAGAAGATAAAACGCCCAATCGGGAAGGCGTAGTTTGCTTTCAGGTTGGCGGGTGGCGTTCTGCAATGCAATTCCAAATGGGCTCGTGCAATAGGGTAATGTTGTTGCAAAATGGACGAGTTGCTAACGGGTGTATCCGGTCGAAGCCAGCCGAAACATTCCAACCGTTACCGCTTCCTTACGGGCGCGGCTCTGATTAAGTTTGCGAAATCTATCCCGCGCGTCCGCACGCTAACGTCGCGATGCTCTAGTTATATCGAGCTTAATACTGGAAGTGCTTGATCTGTTCGCCGTGGGAACCGATGTGCGTCATCGCATCGATCCCGATCTGCAGGTGCAAATCGGCCCAGTTGCGCGTAACTTCCGCATCGCTTTCCTCGGTCTTCACGCCTTCCGGCGTAATCGGCACGTCGGAAACCAGCAGCAACGCCCCCCGCGAAATCTCATTGCTGTGCCCCACCATGAAGATCGTCGCGGTCTCCATGTCGATCGCAATCGCCGTCACGCGCTGCAACCGCGCTTTGAAGACCTCGTCGTGCTCCCACACGCGACGGTTGGTCGTAAACACCACGCCGGTGCGATAGTCAAAGCCGCGTTCGCAAATCTTGTCGGATACGAACTTGTGCAGCTTAAAGCTCGGCAGCGCCGGCACCTCCGGCGGGAAGTAGTCGTCGCTCGTGCCCTCCCCACGAATGGCCGCGATCGGCAAAATGAAGTGCCCGATCTCGGTCGTCGTCTTCAATCCGCCGCATTTGCCTAGAAACAATACGCCCTTGGGCTCGCGCGCGATCAACAGGTCCATGATGATCGCCGCGTTGGGACTGCCGATGCCGAAGTTCACGATGCTGAGACCGGCGCTATTGGTCGCCGCCTGCATGGGACGATCCTCACCCTCAACGTCGCAGCCAAATTGCTCGGCAAAGCGGTCAACGTAATTGCTGAAGTTGGTCAGCAACACGTAGTCGCCAAAGTCATCGATCGGCATGCCGGTGTATCTCGGCAACCAGTTGCGGGCGATATCAAACTTGCTGACGGGCGGTGGCATTTGGGACATGGCGAGCATGATACCCTGTCGGCGAAATTCTGTGGACACGAAACTGGCCCGCGATATGCTGATGTTCGGGGTGAACTTTCGGGCGATCTGGGCGTACGCTCGATAGCAACATCTCTTACCACGGACGGCTGCCACAGTTCAAGGAGCGAACGATGCGGCGAAATATCCTTTTGGGTTGCGGAATTTTTCTGGCCGGCGCACTGACCGGCGCACTCGCGTTACAGATGAGCCGTGGCGGGGCCAGCCCGTTGGAGGTCGAGATCGCGCGCCAAATTCCCGATGGCCCTGCGGATATGGCCGACCGCCTCGCCTTGGTGTTCGACCGACAAATCGTGCCGCCCGAACGCGTCGGTCAGCCGATCGCCGAATCGCCATTTCAACTCGACCCACCGCGCAAAGGCCGCTGGACGTTCGCCGCCGCCGACCGCATCGAATATCAGCTTGAAGAACAACTCGAAGCCGGTCGTCAATATGCGTTTAAACCGACACCGGCGTGCGACCGCATGCTGGGCGCACAGCTAATCGGTGAGCGAACCGCTACCTTTAAAACCGAGTCGCTCAAGGTGTTGCAATGCGGCATCGCTTCGTCGGATAAGAGCCACGTCAACGTGGAGATCGCGTTCAACCAACCGGTCAATGGCACTGCGTTGGATCAAGCCTTGCAGGTGCGCGATCTTGAGAAACGGCAGCCACTCAAATCCACGCTACTCACCCGGCAGAACACCAAGACGCATACAGTTCGTTTCGATCGTCCTACGGCCACGAGCGCGGTGTTGACCATCGCAGAACGGTTAACGCCCGCTGATGGCGACCTACCGTTGGGGGCCAACTTCGAGCAGCAACTGACCTGTCACGAACTGCTCGACATTGAATACGTTTACGCGCATCCGCACGATTTCGGCGACGAAGCCACGATCCGGCTCAACTTCAACAATCGCCTCAAACGCAACGCCGCCATTCCGCATGTCAGCATCTCGCCGCCGGTCGCCAACGTTCGCACGTCGATCTATTACGACAGTCTTTCCATCGAAGGGCCATTTGAATGCGGCAAGCGTTACACCATCACGGTCGAGCCCGGATTGGTCGCGCGCAACGGAACCATCACGAAAGAGAACATCACCAAGACGGTGCGAATTCCCGACCGTGACCCGCAGTTGCGTCTAACGACCGGCCGCGGTGTGCTTAGTCCCGCGGGCCATATGCTGCTCGATGTCGAAACGGTCAATTACAACGACATCACCGCGACCGTAACGCGCCTGTATCCAAACAATCTCGTGGCACACCTGCACGGCGGTGACGCGGATACGACAGGCAAAGAGATTCTGACGAAGAAGCTGACTGTCACCGCCCTGAAGAATGAATTGGCCAAGTCGGTGTTGAACCTTGGTGAACTCATCGAACGGCAGGCGGGGATTTATCACGTCAGCGTTAAGGGCGATCAGAGTTACTGGCATAACGATTCTGCCGTGATCGCGGTTAGCGATTTGGCCATTGCGGCGCGCAAACAGAAAGACGGCGTGTTCTGCTGGGTCACTTCCATTGCCAATAGCAACACGGTCGATGCTGTCACGCTCAAAGCCTATTCTTACACCAACCAACTGCTTGCCGAAGCAACGACCGACGATCAGGGTCGAGCGGTGTTGGAACTTCCCACGGGCTCGGGCACTGAGGGCGACGCTTGGGTGATCGTCGCCGAAAAAGACAACGATCTAAGTTATTTGCTGCTCGACCGCGACAATTGGAGCCCCGAGCAAAACGACCTCGTCGGACGCCCGCCCGTCGAAACATACGACGCGTTCGTTTACACAGAGCGCGGCGCCTATCGCCCCGGCGATGTGATTCATCTCACGGGTATCCTTCGCGACCAAACCGGCGCAACCCCGCCGCCGTTTCCCATTTCGATTACAGCCAAACGCCCCGACGGCAAGACATTGCTGAGCGAAACCATCAAACCCGACGCATCACTCGGTGGCTTTTTCCATCTAGATATTCCGACACCGCCATCCGCGCAACTTGGTCGGTACACATTCAGCGTGAGCATCCCGGGGACTAAGAAGGATTTGGGTACTGCGACGGCATTGGTCGAAAGCATCCTGCCGGTGCGCATCGACGTGGCGGCCGCCAGCAAGAAGCCAACGTTCTTAGGCAAAGAGAAGCCGCAGATCGAGATCAACGCAAAGTATCTCTTCGGCAAACCGGCGTCGGGGTTATTAGCCACTGCCAGCGGTCAATTCGTACGGCGACCGTTTAAGCCTGCTGAGTTTGAAGGCTTTGTGTTTGAACCTTTGAAGATTGAAGACGAGCAGGTGATAGATGTAGTCAGTACCACGCTCGACGAGGCGGGCCACACAACCGTGAACATTCCGCCGGCGTCGGGCCCCGGCCTATGGGAAGCGCGCGTCGCCGTCACGGTCACCGAACCCGGCAGTCGATCGGTATCGCAGCGCCTTAACTTCGCCTCTGACACGGTTGACCGACATCTCGGTATTCGCCTGCCGATTGGTCACGCTGCGCCATCTGGCGACACCATTGATGTGCAATGGGCACAAATAACCGGCCAAGGGGACTTGGCCGACGGTAAGCCGGTCACTTTGTTGGTCGAGCGCATCGAATACGACTGGGCCATTCGCGACACGGGTAGCGGCATGCGTTGGGAAAGCACCGAGCGCCGTATTGAGGTTGCAACGCAACAACTCAACCAAGATGACCCAACGCCAAGCGGTACGGTGCCGGTGACGCTCAGCACACCCGGACAGTATCAGCTTCGCCTGACCGAACCAGCATCGGGGTTAACGGCCGAGTGGGCATTGTACGTTCACCATCGCGATGCCCATGACGAGTCGTTTGCCGTAGCGCTTCCCGAGCAAGTCGAGATCAAACTTAATGACGCGAATTACCTTCCCGGCGAAACGGCCACGGCGACGGTACGTGCCGGTATGAAAGGTACGTTACTCGTCGCCTTGGAAACCGACCGCGTGATCTGGTCGCAAGCGCTGGAGATAACCGGCAATACCGAAACGATCGAGGTACCGATCCCGGATGATTTACGGCGCGACGCGTTTCTGACAGCGACTGTCATTCGTCCGCTCAACTTGGAAGCGACGAAATGGAAACCGTTGCGGGCGCGCGGCATCGCACGCGTCCCGGTTGATTTCAATCATCGCACGCTGGCGTTGGAATTGGACACGCCGATTGATACGCGCCCGGGTTCTGAAGTTACAGTTACTGCACGCGTCACCACCACAGATGACGAATCGCCAACCCCTACGGTCGTTCATGCGTTTGCCGTTGACGAAGGGCTGTTATTGCCGACTGCCTTCAAAACGCCTGACCCGTTGGCATATTTCTTTGCACCGCGCGCCGCGACGATCGAGCACTTCGACGTATTCAATCGTCTGCTGCCGGATTACGTACGCCCGCATTCGACCAATCAGATCGGCGCTGGTGACGACGATCTATCTGCTGACGGCTTGTCCGACGACACGATGATGCGCTCGCCGGTTTCGATGGAACGCCAAGTCGGCTTCGTTGCCTGGCAAAAAGCGCTGCCAGTCAACGAAAATGGCGAAGTGAGTTTCGCATTCACGGCCCCACCAACACAAGGACGTTTACGCGTGATGGCGTTGGCCGTCCGCGGCGATCGGTATGCGTCTGCCGAGAAGCCGGTCGTGCTGTCCGCACCGTTGATGGTCGAGGCGCAATGGCCGCGTTTCCTTTCACCGGGCGACGAAGCTTGGGTGCCGGTCAAAATCTTCAACCAATCCGACGTGAAACACGATATCGATTTCGACATCGTTGCGGCTGATGGCGTAGATGTTGCCGAAGTTGAAACCGACACGTTCACGATCGCTGCCGATTCGTCGCAGACCGTCTGGCTGAAGTTGATCGCCACCCAGCCCGGTCGCGCGTCGGTCAGCCTCACGGCCCGTTTGAAGCTTGAAGGCGACGACGAGTTCGAAACGGCGGAATCGACCGGCATGATTCCCGTGCGTCCGTTGACGTCGATTCGCACCGTTTCGTACACACAGCGCGTTCCGGCGGGCGAGTCGTGGCAAATGCCGAGCCCCGGCGGCTTTCTCAACGGTACGATGAAGACGCGCATTCAAGTCCAGCCCACGCCCGCTGCGGAGCTGATGCCAGCCTACGAAGCATTGCTGGATTATCCGTATGGCTGCCTCGAACAAACGTCGAGCCGCGTGCACGGTCTCATCTGCGCCCGCGATATGATTGAAACCACCGCCGACGAACGGGCGGATATCGACAATCGTATACAAGCGGGCCACGTGCGTATCTGGTCGATGCAGACGGCCGGCGGCGGGCTGGCGTTTTGGCCGAATAATACCGAGCCGAGCCTGTGGGGCACGACGTATGCGACTCAAGTTTTGCTCGCCGCCAAGTCCGCAGGTTTCGATATCAATAACGAGTTGCTCGATGGCGTGGAACGTTACCTATCCAATACGGCCAAGCGATTAGCAGAAAGCAATGACGAGAACGATCAGTCTCAGCGTTTAACCCTGCTGCCCACCATTGCTTTCGTTCTTGCGCAACTCAATGCGGCACCAATAGGCATCATGGCCAACCTGAGCGACGACGCGGACCAGCTCGACCTCGAAGGGCGTTGTTATCTCGCACGGGCATGGTTAAGCGCCGGTCATCGCGACCGCGCGGCACTGTTGCTGTCGGACGGCGTGGTGCATGCTGCGACCAGTCGCGCATTGGGAGCCGGACGGATCACCTCTCCCATTCGCCAGCAGGCGGTCTTGCTCGATGCCTTGCTTGATTTCGACCACGACGACGAGCCCGAACATCAAGTGGTCGCCCAACTGCTCGCCGCGCGCGAGCAATCGCGATGGCATTCGACGTTGGAAAACGCCACTTGTCTGAGCGCGTTGGCCCGCTACTATCGCCGCCAACCGCAAGACGCCGTCTTTACCGGCCAGTTGGCCATTGGTGGTGAAGAGCCGATCGACTTCGATAACGAAACGCCGACGCCAATGAAGTCTGTGGCCACGGGCAAGTATGTCACCATTTCATCGGAAGGTACGGGTTCCTACTTTGTCACGTGCACCCATCGCGGCTTAGCGTCCGAACCGATGGAGCAACCTTATTTCGACAATGGTCTAAAAATACGTCGGCAATGGCTCACTGCCGATGGAAATCCCGTCGATCCAAACGCCATCAAGGTCGGCGATCTCATTCGCGTGCAACTGACCGTATCCGCCAACGGCCTCGCCGCCGGTGAGATACTGCCCAATATCGCCATCATCGATGCCTTACCGGGCGCGACCGAAGCAGAGAATCCGGCACTTGCGACGTCGGCCGTTGAATCCACAGCGGGCACGCTCGCGACCGACTCGGTGCAGTTTGAAGACGACCGCGTATTGGTGTTTGCTTCCATCACCAATCAACCGACTACGTTTGAGTATCACCTTCGCGTCGTCGGTCGAGGCGATTTCACGCTGCCGCCGATTGAAGCCAATTGTATGTATGACGGTAGCCTCGCCAGCCGCCACGGTGGCGGTCGCATCGTGGTGACGCAGTAAGGCATCTTGGTGCGCCGACAACATTGAGGGTGGACGGTTGCGTTCGCACGCAGTGTAGTGGTTGCATTCGCTCGCTCTCTCTTCCAGAGTGAAGGCGACCAAGGCGGGAATTTGAACGGCAGGCATGAAGGCCTTAGACATTGAGCAAAACTCAAATACGCGAGATATGACCAAGGACGCAGTAACAGCACGTCGAAAGATTCCATGGCGACGATGGGCGCGGCGCTCGGCGTTGGCTTGCGGTGCCTGCATAGGACTATGCGTGTTCGCGTTCATTGTCGCCGATGCCATCTGGCCATTGCCAGTCGATGCCATACGTCAGTTCCCCGCCAGCCCTGTTGTGAC
>JAUIHO010000177.1 GCA_030432035.1 Phycisphaerae bacterium | reverse complement strand
TCAAAACAACCAAAACACTCCCAACCCGACCGCACTCAACGAACAACTCGCCATGATCCCTTCGACCAAGCGTGGGCTGTTGCGGCGCTCGGCAAGCTGCATCGCGCGGCCAAGGCCTTCGGCGACGAGGCCCATGCCCAAGATCGAACCGATGCCGAATGCGATCGCGTAACCGAGCGCCGACGCACGGTTCGGCATCGCTAACGTCGGTAAGACGCCCAGCAAGTGCGACGAACCCGCCATACCATGCAGTAAGCCGATGCCGAATAGGCTGTGACCGTGGCGATGGGGACGGGTGCGATGGACGGTCGTGTCTTCGACGGGTTCGACATGCACGTGGGGATGTTGGTGCACGTGTTCGGTGCCGGTCGGCGTAACGTGTTTGTGTGCGTGGTTGTGGATGCGCAGGCGGCTGATGCGACGCAGGCCCCAGAGGCCGACGGCAATGAGCACGATGCCGACGAGCCGTTCCGACCAGGCGCTAATGCGATCGATCGGCAAAGCCGAATGGGTAAGCAACGCAAGCGCCGCCAAGACCCAAATGCCGCCGCTGTGACCGACACCCCATTGCATGCCCGCCAGCCAGGTGCGTCGCGGTCGATCGAGCGCGAGCGGTGCGACTGCCGCGATATGGTCGGGCCCCATCAACACGTGCGCGGCACCGGCGATTAAGCCCGCCGCGATCGGCCCCAGCGTTAGCCATTCGTTGTGATGATGGCCGTGGGCCAGTAGCTCAGATATCGACGCGTTCATTGCGTTCCTTTTGGGGAAGTGTCGCACGGTAGTGATGTCGCGACGCCCGCATGCGGTCAGTTTGTCGGGGATAGTTGGGTTCGCCGACAATTTGCTTTTTCGAAGTAGTTGCTCTGGCTCGTCTAGCGTCCGAAGCGTGACCCTATGAGGGGCGATACAGTGCAAGCTCACAGATGATATCGTAGAGGGGATTCGGTAGCGAGACCGACTTGTGGGCAGGGAGTTTGTCGCTGTGGGCGGCGGCGATGACGAGATGTTGTGAGGCGAGTATGTTGAACCGCAATTGTTCACACGATCCACCTAGCAAAGCGGTTGGCGGAGACTGCCTCTTCATCGTAGGAAGAGGGCAGAGGTGAGGGTTTTAATGGCCTATGAGACTGCAACACCACGCAGAAAATTTGGGCGCAGTATTCGTTATCTCGACCGGCAAATGCCGAAAGAAGTTCGCATCACCATGACACAGCATCCGACATCGCTCGACGACATACACGATCAAATCTGGCGCATGCTAGACGAGGCTGCCGCTACACGGCATCATGGATTTCATCTGCCGACCCTCGCGACGGTGAGTAAGAACGGTGAGCCCGCGGCGCGAATCGTCGTCTTGCGCGGGGCCGACCGAGCCGGGCGGTACATAACCTGCCATACCGATGCGCGGGCACCGAAGGTCGTGCAAATCGACGGGCAGTCGTTGTCGGCATGGGTGTTTTATGACGCGGAAGCGCGCGTGCAAGTGCGGGCGCTGGGGCGGGTGGCGGTTCTCGATCCTGCAGTAGACCCGTTCGCGCGCGAGGCGTGGCAGGGTACGAACTTATCCAGCCGGCGCTGCTACATGGCACCCAGTGCGCCGTCATCGAAATGCGATGCGCCTTCGCCGAACCTGCCGGAAAATGTACGCGATCGATTGCCGACGGAAGCCGAGGCGCAAGCGGGAATGGTGAACTTTCGCGTGTTGAAAGCAACGATTGAGAATCTGGATTATTTGCATCTCGCCCATGACGGGCATATCCGCGCGCGGTTTGTATATGACGGTAACGGCGAGGCGGTGTCGACTTGGTTGGAACCGTGAAAAGGGAGATGGCGGCTAAATAAGTGGGGACGCAACGACAACGCGTGGATACCATATTCGCTCATAAACCCAACTCAGAATCCGTTCAGTCCCGCGCGCCCTAAACAATCTCAACAAACTTCCGAATTCGCTTGAACAAATCTTCCGCGCGCACCGGTCGCGACAGATCGAACGCCAAAAACGATCCGTGATTGTGGCTGCTGTCGAGAATGATTAGACGTTCGAAGACCAGCGTGCTGCCCATTTCCTGCGGTTGATGGCCGGTCATGATCACGTCCACATCAAACTTTTCGCATAGCCGTTGCACGTGTTCGGTCGAATGGCGGCGGCCCCAGACCAATAGAAACGCCGTGCGGCTTTGTTCGATATCGGCGCGGCCACAATCGCGTTCAAAAGTATCGGCGTCGAACTCATCCATATGGTGCATGTCGGGAAGCGAATGCGAGAGCCATACGCGATTCTCTGTGCGAATCGCCAATGGGAACGACGCGATGAATTCTTCCATGGCTCGCAATACGGCGTGACCATCGCGCTCGCCGTAGGTCGTGATGACGTGTTGGTTGTAGGCGTCGATCACGATGCGACCGTTCTTGGCAATGTTGTAGCCGGTGAGTTGGGCCAGTTCGTGATTGGATTGCAGAAAGTGCACCTGATCCGGATATTCGCATTTATAAGCGGCGCATTCGACGAGCAGCAAATGGCTATCGTCGACATCCTGCATTGTCGGCAATTCTTTGTGCACCATCTCGTGCAAAACGACATGTCTGGCAGGCGTGCGCTCGAGGTTGGCGTACTTCTTTAAGCGATCGAAGTTGCGAAAATGGCCGTGCAAATCGCCCGTCATCACCAGTTGACCGTAATTGGGCATCTGCAGCATGCAGCCGTGGCGATAGGGGTCTTCCCAGTTGAGTTTGGCGGCCTTTTGTAAGCACTCGATAGCGTCGGTCGCCGAAGGTTGGCTGCGTGCGAAACGAATCAATCAATTTCCCCCGGCTCCGGCGTTTCGTCGGCAGAGCCCTTGGTTAGTTCGTCGAAGGCGGAATAGTCGTATTCGAAGGAGTCGTCTGACGAGGGGATATCTGCCGCATCGTCATCATCTTGTCCACCCTGAGGTACGGGCGGAGGCGTTCCTGTCGAAACGGTCTTGTCGTAAGTGTAGTCGTCCTCGTCGTCAAACCCGCGTGCGGCGACGTGCACGCCCAATTCCAATCGGCTGATCACTTCGACCATATCCTGCGGTCGGCGATACGCTTCGTATTCGCAGCATTCCATGACCAAACGCGACACCACGCCGGGCACTTCAGGGTTCAACATGCGCGGCGATGGAATCTTCGACTGATCCGGCATTTCCTGCCGCTTTCCATCACGCGAGATGACGGTGGGGAAGGTTTGCTGCGTAAGGCACCAATAGAGCGTGGCACCTAGGTTGAAGACGTCTGTCGATTTGTTGAGCGGCTGTCGGTTGACCTGTTCGGGGGCGATATAGTCGGGTGTGCCCTGAATGCGCGGCTTCTTGAAGCCAATCTCGCAGGCTTGGCCCAAGTCGATCACTTTCACGGCTTCGCCGGTGACGAGAATGTTGTTGGGTTTGATATCGGCGTGTAGGTAGCCGCGCTCGTGCATGTGGTGCAACGCTTCGGCCACGCGCATGAATACGTCGAACATGCGCGTCAGCGATTTAGGCCGCGCCCGGTCGAGCCCGGTGCCATCGACGTATTCCATGATCACTTGCACTTCATTGAGCTTGAGCATCTTGCGGATGCGTCGCAGATCAAATGACTGGCGCAGGTAGGGGTGCTCAAACTGCTGGCTGATTTCGAATTCGGTAATTGCCTGATCGAGGAAACGCGTGTCCTCATGAGATTCGCGGACGACGCGTTTAAGCGCGAAGACTTCGCCCGTGTCGGGTTTCACAACTTGGTAGACCTGAGAGCGCGCACCATCCCCGAGTTTTTTGATGATGTTGTAACCGGAGACGAAATCGGCCACGCGAGCGCTTCTTTCCTGACGTAGGGACTACCTTTGCTTAGGGCTACCTAAGTTGTTGAGGGCAAGGATATTACGTTAGTTTGTGGGTTCGTCAATCGGGCCGCCACCCGCGACTCAGTCATTCTATGCATTTGCCCCTCACAAACCATAGGACGGCTCAAAATGCTTAGCGGTCGTTGGTGACATTTCGCACACCCCGGCGTAGGGATCGGCTCAGGACTGAAAACGCCACGTCTGAATAACCCCAATGGCGGTTTTTTCCGTCGGCGCTCTCAGTATCGGTAGCGCGTTTTTTATCCGACGTTTGTTATCGACCACGGCCCGATGTTGCCGGTCTGCAACGTCGGCAGGGCCGAAAATTCTTAGCTGTTGCCCCTATGCAATATGACCGACGAGCACGGATGAGGTGTGTTGCCTGCGCGCGACGCATGCGCCGCCTCATGGCAACACCGGCACGTGAAGCGTTGTTGACGATGCGCAACCCACCACGCGGAGGTCGTGGGACGTTGGCGTTCGATGCGGCGAGAGCGAGCCGGTCGGTGCTTAGCCAAAGAGTTTTTTTCGGTCAGAGGTTTTCGAACAACGCGCTGTGTTTCGGCAAGCAAGCGACGCAGCGTGCGAAGGGGCCAGACTTACGATGCTTACGAGCCAGTTACGCAATCCCACGGCATCCGGATCAAATCAATCAAACGCTGCACGATCGATATTGGTCGTCGGCGTGCTGCTCGGGCTTATTGCCGCGAGCTTCGACGCGCCGCAGGCCAACGCCGCCCCGGTTTGGGGAGACGTGGTATCCGTGCGTCAGCCAGATGGCACGCTCCATCAGGTTCGCGTTTGGGGCGACGAGTTCTATCAGGTCGTCGAATCGCTCGACGGCTATACGCTCGTGCGCGACGAAGACACCGGCGTCGTTTGTTACGCCGACGTCTCATTCGACGGTACGCGGCTGATGTCGACGGGTGTTGCACTGCAAGCGACCTATCCCGGTGGCGTAGGATTGGTACCGCATATGCGCATCGACGACGATGCGGCCAACGCGGAGCGCGATGCGCAGCGAGCGCGCTTTGCCGAAGGTATGAGCCAAGCCGCACAAGGTTTGCAGTTCGGCCCCAACGATCCGATGTTTGCGCCCACGACCGGTAGCGTGTTGGGATTGACGCTGCTCGTGGACTTCTCGGATGAGGTGGGCACCGTCGCGTCGGCCGAAATCGACAACTACCTCAACATGACCAGCTACAGCGGCAACAGCAACAACGGCTCGGTTTACGACTATTTCTTTGACGTGTCCGACGGGATGCTGAGCTACGCCAACAACGTGACGGCGACGTACTACCGTGCCTCAAATCCGAAATCGTATTACGACGACGGCAATCCAGTCGGTAACAAGGTACTCGAGCTGGTGCAGGAAGCGCTGATGGCGCTTGAAACTGCTGGTCACGACTTCAGTCAGTACGACGCGGACGGTGATAACGTCATCGATGCGATCAACGTCTTCTACGCGGGTAACCGAACTGCGTTTGCAACCGGCTTGTGGCCGCACTCGTGGGTGTTGCAGGCTCCCTACACGTTTTCAGCAGACGGGGTTACGGCGTTGCAGTATCAGGTCACCGACATTGGTGCCGGTTTGACGTTGGGTACGTTCTGTCACGAAAACGGTCACATGCTGATGGATTGGCCGGACCTGTACGACGCCAACGGTGGTTCGGCGGGCATCGGCGATTATTGCTTGATGGGCACGCTGGCGGCGAGCGCGACGGATACCAATCCGCCCGAGCCAAGTGCTTACCTGAAAGAGTTGGCAGGTTGGGCCACAGTGACGAGCCTGACGTCGTCGCAATCGGGTCTAAGCGTGCCGGCCGGTACCAACACGTTCTACAAATACGTCAATCCCGACGACAGCAACGAATTCTTCATTTTCGAGAATCGGCGCAAGACGGCGCGCGATGCGGCCATTCCCGACGAAGGGTTGGCCGTTTGGCATATCGATCTAAACGTAGCCGACAACTGCGCGAATTGTCTGTCGAATCGCACGGCGGCTATGCACTACCAAGCGTCGCTCGAACAAGCCGACGGCAGCTTCCACCTCGAAAACAATACGAATGCCGGTGACACCGCCGACCTGTATCACAGCGGTGGCGTGACCACGTTCGACGACTCTACGACGCCGAATTCCGATTGGTGGGACGGTACCGAATCCAATGTCTCGGTTTCAAACGTGAGCGTCGCGGGTGCGTCGGTCACGTTCGACTTCGATAATGGTTCGGGTGTGGGTATCGATCTCGATATCGCGACCATTTCGGGCCAACAAGCGGGCACGCCCTTTAGCGTGACCGTCAATGCGCTCGACATTTTTGGTGATCCCGGCACCGTCTCGCAAGACACGTTGGTGACGCTTTCGCTCAACTCGGGCACGGGCAATCTCGGCGGCACGCTCGCCGGCACCATGATGATGGGCACGGGCACGGTCGTGATCAGCGGCGTGACGTACGACGAAGTTGAAAACGGTGTGGTGCTCGATGCGACGGCATCCGGCGGTGATACGCTCACGGCGGATACGTCAAACGCATTCAACGTCGGCATTGGTGCGGCATCGCAACTGAATATTGAGATGATCGCGAATCAAGCGGCTGGTGTGCCGTTTGATGTGGTCGTCGATGTGGAAGACAACCTCGGCAACGCGGCTGGTGTAACGGCGCTAACGCTCATTACGCTTACCGTAAACAGCGGCACGGGGACGCTTAGCGGCACGGTCACTGGCGTGATTAACACAGGCCAAAGCACCGTCACGATTCCGGATATTTCTTACGACGTCGCAGAAAGCGGCGTGGTTATTCGCGCGGCGGCTTCGGGCCCGGGCGGCGGATCGCTATTTGCGGATGACTCGAATAGCTTTGACGTAAGCGCCGGCGCAGTCGTCGCCTATCAGATCTCGAACATCAGCACCCAAATCGCCAACGCACCGTTTGATGTCGGCATCACCACGATCGACGCCGAAGGTAACGTGGCGACCGTCGCCAGCGATACGACTGTCGGGCTTAGCGTCGCATCCGGTACCGGCACGCTCAGCGGCACGGTTGTTGGCGTGATACCGAACGGTTCGAGTTCTTTTACGATTTCAAACGTTAGCTACAGCAAGATCGAAAACAACGTGCGACTGCGCGCAAGTGGATCAGGTTTGACGCTCGCCTTGTCGAACCTGTTCAACGTCGGCGTAGGTACGCCGTCGGTCTTCTCGATCGGAACGATCAGCACACAAAACTCAGGCGTTAATTTTGATCTGGGTCTGACCACGCAAGACGCTTACGGCAATACGGCACCAGTGAGTGGTGATACGGCCGTAACGCTTACGCGTGCAACCGGTACTGGTACGTTGGCCGGTACGCTGACGGGCACGATCACCAACGGTAGCAGCACGGCTACCATTGTCGGCATCAATTACGACACGGCCGAAAGCGGCGTCAGCATTCAAGTTGCCGCGGCGGGTTTCAGTAACGGTACGTCGAACACGTTTACCGTGAACGCAGGACCGGCGGATCGCTTGGCCGTCGAAACGGTTGCCACCCAAGGTTTGGATGTACCGTTCGACTTGGTCGTGACGGCTACCGACGAATTTGATCAAGCTGCGGCCGTTATGGCTGATACGCTCGTCACGTTTACCAAAAAAAGCGGTAGCAGTGCGGCGGGTACGCTCGGCGGCACACGCACCGGCACCATCACGGCGGGCACCAGCAGCGTGACCATCTCGGGTCTCAACTGGGATACCGCCGAAATGAACGTCGAACTCACGGCGACGGCGTCCGGCGGCGACACGCTGACGGCCATCGATACAAACGCGTTCACGGTCGAACTGCGCAACGCCACCAAGCTGGGTATCGATACGATCGCCAACCATGCCGGTGGTACGCCGTTTGACGTGACGGTGAACGTGCTCGACGCGATGGACCTAAGCGCTGCGGTTACGCAGAACACGCAGATCACGCTAACGGTATCGAGCGGTACGGGTACGTTGTTCGGCACGACGTCGGGCACGATCAGTGCCGGCGATCGCAACATCGTCTTTAGCGGTCTGGATTACAACGTCGCCCAAAGCGGCATTGTCTTAACGGCCACGGCGACGAGCGGCGATTCGCTGACGGCTGCGATGTCGAACGCATTTACGGTGACCGCCGGACCTGCGCAACTCGTAACGCCCGCCAACGACGGTGACACGCTGACCGATACGACGTACACGTTCGAATGGAACACGGGCGCTAACGTTACGCAATATCGCTTGTGGGTCGGCAGTTCGCCATTGAATGCATCCACCGATGCGGACATCTACCGTTCGGCCGCGCTGACGGGTAACTCGCAAGAGGTGACCGGCATTCCGTCGGACGGCAGCAACGTTTACGTCAACTTGTATTCGTACATCAACGGCGCGTTTCAAGTGAACTCGTACACGTTCACCGCACCGACGGCGGGCGTGGCGACGCATTTGAACTTGTCAGTCGGTAATCAAACCGTCGGCGTGCCGATAGGCATCACGGTTCGAGCTACTGACGTGTTGGGTTCGGCCGCCACGGTTACGCAAGACACGGGCGTGCAGCTTTCGATGACCTCGGGTGCGGGCAATATCACCGGCACGCTTGTCGGAACGATTTCGTCGGGCACCAGCATGACGGTCATCGGTCCTGTCACATTTGATACCGCCGAATCGGGTGTAGTGGTGACGGCGTCACGCACCGGCGGCGATTCTTTGTTTAGCGGTGCGTCGCCATCGTTTACCGTTGTTGCGGGCGCACCAACAAAGTTGTCGATCGGCACGATTGAAGATGTAGGCACAAACGTTGCGTTTGACGTCGCCGTGACGGCGCTCGATGCATACGACAATCCAGCTAACGTCGTTTCCACGACGACGGTCACGCTCACCAAGACGAGCGGCAACATGGCGTCCGGTACGCTCGCGGGCACGCGCACGGTGGCGATTGCCGCCGGCGAAAGCAGCGGCACGATTTCCGGCGCGTTGTGGACGGCCGACGACACGGGTATTCAACTCACGGCAACGCCGACGGCGGGCATGACCGCGTTAACAATCGGCATGTCGAACACATTCACTGCGGCGACGCGCACACCGACGAAGCTGCTCATCAGTACGATCCCCGCGCAAGGGCGCAATATTCCGTTCGACGTGACGGTCATGGCCGTTAACGGTTCGGATGAAATCGCCAACGTCTCGATGGATACGGTGGTAACGCTTAGCCTCGATACTGGCGACGGCACGTTGGGCGGCACGCTCACGGGAACGATCACCAACGGCAGCAGCATGGTGACGATCTCGGGCGTGACTTACAGCGCATACGAAAACGGCATCGTCCTCGACTGTACCGCGACCAGCGGCATGACCGGCCTGACGGCGGCAACGTCGAACGCGTTTAACGTCACGACGAAGGCTGCTGAACTAACGGCGCCCGCCGCCGATGGCGACACGCTAACCGGCGCGAGCTACACGTTTGCTTGGAACACCGGCGCAGGCGCGACGCAGTATCGTCTCTGGGTCGGTAGCGCACCGTTAACGAGCGACCCGTCCAGTGCGGACATCTATCGTTCGGTTGCACTGACGGGCACGTCGCAAAACGTGACGGGCTTGCCGACAGACGGCTCGAATGTTTACGTGCGTCTATATTCGTACATCAACAGCGTTTTCCAGTCTGTGGATTACACCTTCGTGGCCGCATCGGCCGGTGTGGCCACGCACCTTGAAGTGCAGGCCATCGGTACGCAGGTTGCCGGCACCGGCTTCGGCGTTGGTGTAAAAGCCGTCGATGCGTTGGGGGCCGATGCCAACGTCACGCAAGACACGCGCGTCGCACTTAGCGTTCAAACCGGCACAGGTATGTTGTCTGGCACGACGTTTGGAACGATCAGCAACGGCTCAAACAGCTTTACGATTCCCGGCGTTATCTATAGCGCTGCCGAAAGCGGCGTGGTGCTGCGGGCAACATCCGTTGCAGGCGATACGCTGATTTCGGATGATTCGGCAGCGTTCACCGTGAACGGTGGTGCGGCAGCCAAGCTATCGATCGATACAATCGGAGACCAAGGCACAAACGTTGGCTTCGATGTCGTCGTAAACGTGCTCGACGCCGCCGACAACGCGGCGAATGTGACGTCGCAAACGACGATCACGCTCACCAAGACCAGCGGCAACATGGGTAGCGGTACGGTTGGTGGTGTAACCACCGGCGTAATCGATCCCGGCGACGGTACGGTGACGATCTCGGGCGTGACCTGGGATATGGCCGACACGGGTGTGCAGCTAACGGCGACGCCCACGGCAGGCATGACGTCACTAACCGTAGCGATGTCCAACACGTTTACGGTTGCGACGCGCACGCCGACCAAGCTCGGCTTTGCAACGATTGAAAGCCAGGGCACGAACCTGCCGTTTGATGTCGTGGTGAACGTGCTCGATGCGTCTGATCTTCCGGCCAATGTGACGATGGCGACGCAGGTTACCGTCAGTCTCAGCAACGGTAGCGGCAACCTCGGCGGTACACTCACCGGCACGATCGCCAACGGCGAAAGCAGCGTCACGATTTCGGGCGTTACGTATGACGCAACCGAAACGGGCATCATTCTGACTGGTACGCCGACGACGGGCATGACGGGATTAACCGATGCAACGTCGAACGCATTCAACGTGGGTAACAAGAAGGCGTCGATCACGACGCCGGCCAATGACGGTGATACGCTGACGGGTGCCAACTACACGTTTGCTTGGAACACAGGATCGGGTGTTACGCAATATCGATTGTGGATCGGTAGCGCGGCGATTACATCCGATCCGTTGACGGCAGATATTTACAAATCCGGCCCGCTCACGGGTACGTCGCAAGCGGTAACTGGTTTGCCGACGGACGGCTCGACGGTGTATGTGCGCTTGCACTCGTACATCAATGGCGCATTCCAATCCAACGACTACACGTATACCGCAGCCAGCGCCGGCGTAGCGTCGGTGGTGCGATTGGGCGCAACGTCAACGCAAACCGCAGGCACGCCGTTTAGCCTTAATGTCGAATCGGTGGATGCCTTGGGCGATCCGATTGCTGTAACGCAAGACACGCGCGTGGCGCTAAGTGTTGCAACCGGCACGGGCACGCTCGGCGGTACGACCTACGGCACGATTCCGAACGGCAGCAGCAGCTTCACGATCGGCGGCATCACATACAACAAGGCCGAAAGCGGCGTTGTGTTGCGGGGTACCTCGGTCGCGGGCGGTGGCTCTCTCTCCGTGGCGGGCGCCGGCGTGATGCCCTTGCTCCCTGCGCCGGTCTGCTCCCCGCGACCTCCGCTGGTACGCGCCATTCCGCGCAGCCTTCGAGAGTGCAACTCGGCCAGCCGTTCCTGAGTCGCCGTGTGGTTCGCGTCGATGCTGAGGATCAGTTTGCAGACTGCGACAGCTTTCAGCAGAAACCCCGACCGGGTGTAGCG
>JAUIHO010000176.1 GCA_030432035.1 Phycisphaerae bacterium | reverse complement strand
ACCGACGAGTTCGGTCGATCATTGCCGTACTTCGTGCGCGTTGAAATTAGCGACGGCGAAGCAGAACCGGTAAGCGACTATGCAGTCGGTACGGTCAGCATTTTGGCCGCACCTTCCGACGTGGTTGATATTCGCCAGCTAGGTCGCGTGATTGCCGGTGCCGTATGGCAAGGTTTTGACGGTAATCCGATCGACCCTGCATTGGGTAGTCGAACCGGTTCGTCGTTTGCATCACTTGGTGATGTTGACGGTGACGGCTTGGCTGAATTCGCGATCGTTTCCGAATCGGCGAGTCCGAATGGTAACGCCCGCGTCGGTGAAGTCGCCGTGGTGTACGGTCGCGAGCGTCGCTTGAGCCAGAACTTGGTCGGCATTCTCCCGTTTGGTACCGGTCGTTATGCAGGTGTGAACAGCATTAACACCATTGGTTCGTTTGTGCCGTTCCCTCCCACCGATCCACGGTATCGACAGTTTTTCAACACGCGCGGTCATCAGATTGCGATGCAAGGTGCAGGTGCCACTACGTTTGGTGTTACGTCGGTCGCTCGTATGGACGACATCACGTTTGACGGTACGGAAGAGTTGCTGATCGGTTTCCCGTTGGGCTCTAACATGCCGGACGAGGAAGACCTCGATCCGTGCGACACCTGTATGGTCGATGAAGAGATTCGGGCGCCCATCACCTGTTTCGAGGTGATTACGATCCCTGGCCCAGAGGACAACGAACCTTTGGAAGTGGAAGTTTCTGCGTTGGAGACTGGCCCCGAAGGTACGATTGCCGCTAATGCGTGGGCACCGTACAACCCGGCAAACAATGGCTTCCCTCAGTTCAATCTCGATTTGGAATTGGAAACCAATCAACGAATTTTGGGCTACGGTTTCTTCTCGCTCACGTTCGAAGGCTGCCGCGTTGACGAGATGGATCAAAACTTCACGATCGATGTTCAAATCGAAAGTGCGAATGGTCCGCTGAATACGGTCCCGATCACCGGTCCGGAATTCGCCGCCTCTGACATGGGCGGTGGCATGGGTGATGAAGACGGATGTTTCACGGCCACGTTCACCTACACGGTTGAACCGCTACCGGTTGAAGAAGGCCAAGCGCTGCCGCCTTCGACGTTCGATGGTCAGTTCCTTGTGTTCGTGCGTCCGTCCGCCGCCATTGAAGACGTTATGGTTACCGCGACGGCCCGTATTGCAGTCGCTAACCCCGCGGATGAGTTGGCTTTCAAGACCGCCTATCCTAGTGATGCGCTGGTTCCGACCAACTCGATTTATCCTCCGCGTTTCTCGGATAACGGCGACCAGCAGGGGTCTGGATTAAACCCGTTCATATTTGAAACGTTCCCAGTCGCTTGTCCGCCGTTGAATCGCAGTCTCAACCCCTTGAATTTGCAGAATTTCGGTTCCGAAGACGGTCATTTCTGTACGGAGTTTACTGGCACGCCCGGTGCCATTGTTGGGTGTTTTGACAATGAGGGCGACGAGGACGGTCTCAATGAAACGCCTTACACGTCTGGTTTGGTGTACGTCGATGCGTTCGACGACATGATGGTGACCTTGGATACCGACGGCTCGTTCAACGAAGGTGCTGGCGGTCGAATCCTGCCGAACCAGATCGTCTTTGGTCAACCCGATACGCCGCGGTTGCGTGGTGGTCGATTCCGAGGTGCGTGGTACCAGCCCGAGCAGATTTACGATCCGCTCTCGCTGTTCGGCTACACGGTAGACACGATGCCGAACTTCGACGACGACAACTACGAAACCTCGACGATCGAAACCCTCGTTTCGGCTCCGGGTGGTGGTGAATTCTTTGTGACGCCGCTGATCGACTTGACGGCCGATCTGGGTGGAAACTACACAAATGATCCCGGTGACATCAGCGGTGTCACTAGCCAGTCGGGCGCGTTTGACTTCGACCTTCAATTCAGCAACGTCACCGACGTTTCCGCAATCTTGATCGGTTCCGCACAAAACGGTGCCGTGCTGCAAGTCGGCCTTGCCGACACAGTTTCGGGTGATTTCATTCCCGGAACGGTGCGTGAAGTGTTGGTATGGAACGGTGCAACACCTGTTGCAGATGATGATGAAGTGCCGGTGCTTCCGCCCGGAAGCATTATTGGTGATGTTGTTAACTTCGCGGTTGCTGTACCGCTGCCGGAAGGCGCGCGCCCGGTCTTGTTGGCGAGTGCTGGAGCGTTGCGAGTCGACCTTCGGGATGACTGTGCCGTTCGGTTCTCCAGCGTCAATATCGTCTCTGCCGGCGTTGGAATAGAAGGCTTGTTGATCGATGCCGGTTATGTGATTGTGTACGAAGGTGCCAACTACACCAGCAACGATGCGATTGAAGTTCCGTTCTGTGCAGGCCCAACGGACGGCGATACGGAATCGGGCGATGACCGCCCCATGTCGTGGCCGTCGTTCCGCTGCACGAGTGATGGCACGACGCGTTCAACTTGTGGCCCGGCGACCATTACGGTCATCGAAGGTGAGGAAAGAGGTGACGCATTGGGCTTCGCTCGCTTTGCCGGCGACCTGAACCTCGACGGTGTGGCAGACTTTGCACTGGGTGCACCGGGTAGCGACAACGATCCGGTTAATCCCTTCCTTGATTGCAGCCCCGAGTTGGCTCCGTTGGATAACAACGGTAAGGCTTACATCATCTTCGGTACGCCGTTCCTGACGCCGGTTGCGCCGAATGGACCGTGCGATATTCCGGAACGCGTTGAAATCCGCGGTAGCCATAGCGGCGACCAATTCGGTCGATTGCAGGGTGCTGCCGGTGACGTCAATAACGACGGGAACACCGACATTTACGTGGGTGCCGAATTCTACGACCTAACCAACTCCTCCACGGATCCTGTGGGCGGTCTGCCCGGTTTCAATCCGCTGCCCGACGCCGGCTTTGTCGGCATCCTGTTCGGCGGTGGTATCGACCAGAACGGTGCGCTCTCGATTCGTCCGGAACGCATCGGTAGCCAGAACTTCCCTGGATGTATCTTCGTCGGTGGTTCGGCTGGTGCCCGCCTCGGTGGCGGCACGCCGGGTAATACGACGCGAATCGCAGGTCAAGGTGGCCAACACGGCGTAAACAACGCGGGCGACTTCAACCGCGATGGTGCCGATGACCTCTTGATCACCGCTCCGGGGCAGGAATGGCCGGCAGCGCAGATCGAATTCTTCGGCCCGGTTTCCGATGGTGATACGGTCACGATTAACGGTGGCATGCGTCTCGCTGATGACGGCGTTACTCTGGTGCCGATCATCGTCACGTTTGAATTTAACCTTACCGGCGGCGTTGCGAACGGTAACGTGCCGGTACCGGTGGCGTTGAATACGGCGGAGGCCGCTCAGCGTGCCTTGATCGACGTACTGACGTCGTTCGATGCGGAAGAGATTGGCGTTTCGTCGATCGTTGCCCGGAACAACTTCCCGGCACCGTTGCCTGATACGCCGACGATCACCTTCCTGCGACGCACCTACACGGCTAATGCTGGTTGGGCGGTCGATACCGGTGCCAACATCGTAACGACCGAGTCGCGCCGACAGGGTGTGGCCTATTTGGTCTTCGGTGACGAAGAGTTGCTCAGCGGCAACATCTTCCAGTTGCCGCAGGACTTGAACCGCCGCAACAACCAGGGCCAACGTGTGCTGCGTGGTATCGTCTTTGTCTCGGCGTTCGACAAGAACACCGGCATGGCCGACAGCACGCCGGACGAAGCACCGATCGAAGCAGTATCGCTTGCCGGTGACGTCGATGGCGACGGCTTCGTCGATATCCTGCTCGGTGCTCCGCAGGCCGACCTCATCAACGTGGTCGCCCCTAACGAACGCCGTCAGTCGGCTGGTGAAGCCTACCTGATCTACGGTAACGCGTTCGGCCTGAACAGCCCGCTACGACCGTAAGCGGTTGCCGTTAGGCGTTACTGAATCTCGTTAACCAAACAAAACGCCGGTCCCTTGGGATCGGCGTTTTTTCTTTTTACTTGATGGGTGGGTTGTAGCGTTCGCCGTTGAGTGCGGCGATAACAGCTTCGAGGTCGTCGAGTTCGATGCAGTAGCGATCGGCGGCTTCTTCGTTATTGAGTTTTTCGAGTTCGGGCAAGACGCGCGAGGCTGCGGAACCGAAGTGGCCGAGAAGGTGGAGGATGCTGTAGTCGACCTCGTCGGGGCCGTAGCGGATGTCTGATTTCGTGATGAGGTGGGGCATGATGATGTCCAAAACCATAGCGGCCTTTGGCCCATAGCTGTTCAGCGCGTCCGCAACGCGATTGCATCGACCGTAGGACTGCATCATGTCGGGATCGTATTCCTCGAATGTGGCCAGCAATTCGGCGAGTCGCGGAATGACGATCTCGGGGCACTCTGCGATTTCACCTAAAGATGAAATCGCGTTGCCTTGGATGATCGGATTTTTGTGATGGGTTAACTCCAATAAGCGCTCGGTGACATGGCTTAGCCCCAGTCCCGCTCCACCAAGAGCGACCGTAAACGCGATGATTTGGCGTTCATTGTCGGAATAGGTGCCGCGTTATAGGTCATCGACGATACTCGGAAGCACGGTTCGCGACTTGACGCCTAACGATTTTATCAGCCATGCGAAAGGATCGGGATACGGATACCTCTTTGATCGATTGAGAAGTTTATGTACGGCAATCTGAACTAACTCATCGGATAGTCGAGTGACGGCAAGCGTGGCACGATCAAGGCAATACGTTCCGTCGCGACGATAAAACCGCTCGATCAGCAACGGTCCGTATTCGATGAACTTTTCTGGTTGGTTTGCGATGGCCTCGTATGCAGCCGAACACTCGACTGGATTATCAAGGGCGGCGCGGAATCTTGCTGGCGAAAAATCGAGCATGCGTTGCCATGCGGTGACATTGCCGGGCATATTGGGGTCGGAGTAATTCATCATCGAAGTAACAAAGCCTGGTTGGTCATTACAAAACCATCTTCATGCTTGTTCTAGTTATCCAAGCGAATCGCAATTTTGAAAATCGTCGACCTGTTGTGATTGACCAACGGTCATTAATCCACCGGCAAGTTAGCGGTGCCACAGAATAATCTCGCGTGAATATCACCCATGCATTAGGCCGTCTCGACTTTTTCACGTTTCGACGTTTGTCTAATACCCCAACGCCATCCCATCCTTACGCGATTCCGTCGCGCCGGCGTAATGGCCCGTCTGCGGGTCGCGCATGATCGCTTGATAACCGCCGAAGGAGGCGTCTTCGATCACGATCTTGTGTCCCTTGGCTTCCAACGCTTGGCGAATCGACGCGGGCAGGGCGGCTTCAACGTGGACCGTGCCGCCGTCGGTCATCTGCGTGCCCGTGGGTTGCGACGAACCGATATGGCGGAAGCGGGCCGCGTCGCCAGCTTGTTGCAGGTCCATCTCGAAATCGAGCAGGTTGATCAGCACTTGTGCATGGCCTTGCGGCTGCATCGAGCCGCCCATCACGCCGAAGGCGAGCCAGGGCTTGCCGTCGCGCATCGCGAAGGCGGGAATGATCGTATGGAATGGTCGTTTACCGGGCTTGAGCGCGTTGGGATGCTTGGGGTCGAGACTAAATAACGCGCCGCGGTTTTGCATAGCGAACCCACCGACAACGTAGCCCGAACCGAAGCCATAGTAGTTACTTTGAATCAGCGAGACCATGTTACCGTCGGCGTCAGCGGTGCAGAGATAGGTGGTATCGCCATGCTCGATGCGCGGATCGCCGGGCGGGTATTGTTGGGCGGCCTTGTTCATGTCGATCAGTGCGGCGCGCTGCTTGGCGTAAGCCTTAGTTGCGAGCTGCGCGATCGGTACGTCGGCGAATTTGGGATCGGCGTAATAGCGGGCGCGATCGGCGAAGGCAAGTTTCTTGGATTCGATTAACAGGTGCCAGTAGTCGGGCGATGCGCGACCGAGTTTCTTTAGATCAAAGTTTTCCAGGATGTTTAACATCTGAATGGCGGCGAGGCCCTGACCGTTGGGCGGCAGTTCGTAGAGCGTGACGCCGCGATAAGTTGTGCTGATGGGCTCGATCCACTCGGAGCGAAGCACGGCGAGGTCTTTGGTGGTTATGAATCCGCCATGTTGTTGCGAGAAAGCAGAGATCTGTTTGGCCGTCTCGCCGTTATAAAACCCGTCGCGTCCGTGTTGCGCAATGCGTTGATAGGTTTCAGCCAGCGTCGGGTTCTTAAACAGCTCGCCTTCCATTGGCGGCTTACCGTTAGGCAAAAAGACTTCCGCAAAGCCGGGCAAGTCCTTCAGCTTGGTGCCGTTTTGCCAATACCCCGCGATCACGCGCGGCACGATTGCGCCGTTGCGCGCGGCATCAATCGAAGGCTCTATGAGTCGCGCGAGTGGCAACTTGCCGAAGCGCTGATGCAGGCTGGTCCAACCGTCAACGCAACCCGGCACGGTCCACGACTGTGGCGAGCGTAGCGGGATGGTGCCGTCGGGTTCGGGCGTGATTTTGTCGATGGTCATCGACGCCGGTGCAGGGCCGCTGGCGTTGAGGCCGTAGAGTTTTTGCGTTTTGGCGTCCCAAACAATCGCAAACAAGTCACCACCGATGCCGCAGCTCATTGGCTCCACGACGCCCAGCGCCGCGTTGACGGCGATGGCCGCGTCCACGGCGGAGCCACCGGCTTTTAAGACGTCGAGGCCGATGGTGACGGCCAACGGATGCGCGGCGGCGACCATGCCGTTTTGACCGTTGGTGACGGAGCGGCGGTGGGCGGGTGTAGGAATCGATTTGGATTGGTCAGCGTCAGCGTGTGGAGCAGCGGGCGTCATAATCGACCAAATAATTAGATGTTTGATGTATGGTTGCAAGAATCGGCTCCGGCGGCGTCGTTGATCAGTCGTTTGTTAATTCCGAATGTTCGCGTGATTTGCTGGCCAGATGGTCCGCACAGCGGGACCCTACGATTGGCGATCACGTGATTTAATCTGTTGGGCATCGTTTCGACTTTTTGACGTTTTCTATTGATGCGCCTGTGCCGCCGCCGCGTCGATGGCGTCGTTGATCTTGCGCATCAGATCGAGATAGTCGGCTTCACCGCGAATCATGGCTTTTATCTTGTCGTTCTTGGCGACTTTCGATTCGAGGTCGGCGAGTTTGTGCTTTTCTTCGACCTCGATGGGCTTGCCGTCGCGTGATTTGGCTTCGATTTGTTGCGAAAATTCGCGATAGTCTTTCAGCAGCCCGTTGGCTACCGTGTCTTCTTGGACTGCCTTCACGGCGGCGACGAACTGCGTCATCTTGGGGTGTTCGGCGATCTTCTTGCCTAATGCGGCGGCATCGGAGATGATGTCATCCATGATTTAAGCACCTTTTAACAGGTTTAAGGTTGCAAGGCGGCGCACGCGCCGCCACACTTCACTTTTCTAACACGCTCGCCAGCACGGACGCCGGTCAATGGATACATCCTCGCGCCAGGTCTCGGCGCTGGCAAGCACGGAGGCAATATGCCCACCAAATTTTCCGAACGCATTATCGATTACATGAAGCAACCGGGCTATCAGCCGATGCGCCCGAAGAAACTGGCCCGCGCCTTGGGGATCGCATCGGGGCAGATGGGCGATTTTCACGACGCCGTCGATGCGCTGCGGCGCATGGGCCGCGTGGTGCTGGGTAGCCACAGCGCGATCACGCTGCCGGATACGCGCAATCAGATCGTGGGCACATATCGTGGCAACCCGCGCGGCTTTGGCTTTGTCGTGCCGAGCGAAGATACGGCTCACGGCGATTTGTACATTCCCGAAGGCGAAAGCGGCGGGGCCATCACCGGCGATACGGTGCGTTGTCGCGTGTTTCGGCGCGGCAAGCGCGACGGAAAAATGAGCTTCGGCGGTAGCGTGCTTGAGATCGTCGAGCGCGGTCACAGTCAGTTTGTCGGACAGTTGCAAAAAGACGGCGAGCAGTGGTATGTGCAGCCGGACGGCAAGATTTTGGGCGGGCCGATCTTTATTGGCGACCCGGGGGCGAAGTCGGCTCAACCCGAAGATCACGTGGTGGTTGAAATCACGCGTTATCCGCAAGGCAACAAACCGGCACAAGGCGTCATCGTCGAGCGGTTGGGGCCGCATTCGGAACCGGGCGTCGATTTGGTGAGCGTGTGCCGCCAGTTTCACTTGCCCGATACGTTCCCGGAAGAAGTGCTTGATGAAACGCGCCGCTTAGCGCGCGAGTTCGACGTCGACTCAGAAGCGCAACACCGCGAAGTGATCGACGATCGCACAATCATTACGATCGACCCCGACGACGCGCGCGACTTCGACGATGCGATTTCGCTGAAAAAACTCGACGCAGGTGTGGAAGCCAAACGCAAGCGTGCCAAGAAAACCAAGGGCAAGACCAAGGGGCCAGCGGTTTGGGAATTGGGCGTGCACATTGCCGATGTGAGCTACTTCGTAAAGCCGGGCTCGCATCTCGATACCGAGGCCTATAAACGCGGCACCAGTGTTTATTTGCCCGGTAAGGTTATTCCGATGTTGCCCGAAATCTTGTCGAACGGTTTGTGCAGCTTGCAAGAGGCCGAGCCGCGCTTGTGTAAGAGCGCGTTCATTCGATACGACGCGGCGGGACGCGTGGTTTCGGCACGCTTTGCCAATACCGTGATCAAAAGCAACAAGCGTCTAACGTATGGCGAAGCGACCGAGATTTTGGATGGCAAGACCGGCGGCTTTCCGAAGCCGGCAGTCGAGTTGGTTCAGCGCATGAATGAGTTGGCCATTGCGATTCGCAAACGGCGTCTCAGTGAAGGCATGATCGTTCTGAATCTGCCCGATGTTGATTTGATTCTGAACGAAAACGGTGAAGTGACAGGGGCCGAGCCGGAGGATACCAGCTTTAGCCATACTATCATTGAGATGTTTATGGTCGAGGCCAACGAGGCCGTCGCGCGACATTTGATGAAACTCAAGACGCCGTACTTACGACGAATTCATCCCGATCCGGATGAGGCGTCGCTAGAGGCGATGGCAAAGTTTGTGCGGGCCGTTGGTATCGATTTGCCGTACGACATCGAACCGCAGGATATTCAGGAGTTGTTGACCGAGTTGCGGTCACGACCGGAAGGTTACGCGGTCAATCTGGCGGTGCTCAAGTCGATGCAAATGGCGGAGTATTCGGCGAAGGAGATCGGCCACTTTGCGTTGGCGAGTGATAATTATTCGCACTTCACCAGTCCGATTCGGCGTTATCCCGATTTGATGATTCATCGCCTGCTCGATCTCGACTTTGCCGGGCAGTTGCCCATGAAGAAGGGTGCAAAGAAATCGCTTAAGGGTTGGCATTCGGAAGAATCCCTTTTCGAAGCGGGCAATCATTTGTCGTATCTGTCGCGTCGCGCCGAAAGCGCAGAGCGCGAACTGAAGAGCGTGAAGATTCTGAAGCTCTTGCAGGATCAGGTCGGCGAAGATTTTGAAGGTGTCGTCACGGGCGTAACGAGTTTTGGCTTATTCGTGCAGCATCCGAAATATTTGCTCGACGGATTATTGCGCATCGAAGATCTCGGCGACGATTGGTGGGAAGTGAACGTCAAGGCCGGTCGCATTGAAGGCGAGCGCAGCGGTATCACGTTCCGATTGGGTAGCAAGTTGACGGTTCGCATTGCAGAGATCGACGTGCCGAATCGCGAGATGAAACTGGTCCCCGTAAATGTTGATGGTGACGCCGAAGATTCAGCAGATCAGCCGCGACCGCTCAAGCGGACTGGGCGAGGTCGAAAGAGCAAAGTGAAAACCGAACGAGGTCGCGGGCCGAAATCCGGTCGCGGTAGAAAGGGCGTTGCGAAGGCGACGAAGGGGAAACCCGGTTCGTCTAAACCGCGAACGAAGGCAAAGAAGGCTGCGAAGAAAAAGAAGTCGAAGCATCGCAAGGGGCAATCGCGACCGCGGTAGGTTAGGGTGCTGGTGATCTCGGATGCCGCATCCTTTGTGCGACAATGAGTGCGGTAAGATTCGAGATGGTTAGATGAACATGAGACGAGTTTGCTTGCCAAAGTGATTCCCCAACCTTCGGAGTACCGAAGGATGGGGCACCCGTTGTTGGTTAGAAAATTATTGTGTTCGTGCATCAACTGACATGTGCTGGTGGCATCCCTCACCCCAGCCCTCTCCCTTCGAGGGAGAGGGAGCAAGAGCATCCCGTTTCAATACCGAAGTGAGAACGCACGACTTGAGTTCGCGCTAGTGTACGCTTCCAAGGGAATAACGAGTTTGCGCAAAACAAAACCGCCGACGCAAATTCGTCGGCGGTTCTCGCAAAATTCAATTAATCGCAGGCCGCAACGCTAGTCTGTTTGCAATAACGCTCGTCTGCACGCGAGATAGTTAGTCGCCATGTGCCGCAATTACACCTGAATCTTCGGCCCTTCATCTTCCGGTCCGGGGCCGCCCGGCCCGCCCATGCCGCCGCCGCGAACGGTTTCGACATAAGCCAAACGCAGTTGGTGGACGGTCTTCGTGAGGATTTCATTTTCCTGCTCGTCGAGGTTGCCCTTGGTCTTTTGTTCGAGCACGTCGAGCATGTCGATGAAGTGCTTTGCCATGTCGAGATTCGCGGGGATGGCCTGACCGCCGGGGCCTTGCATGCCGCCGAGACCGGCGACGGCCTGCATGGCGAGCGTTTGCACGATTTCTAGGAACGACGCTTCGCCGAGGCCGGGGCCGCCTTGCTGGGCCGCTTGTTCGACTTCTTCGGCGAGCCGCTCTTTCTCGGCGGCGGCTTGCGATTTCCAATCGTCGTCAATGTGAATTTTCGGTTGCTCGTCGCTCATAAACGCGGCGCTGCCTTTCAGTTCGTCGTTTCGTAATTGCGTGTCTTTCGGGGAGTGTAGGTGATCGCGCGGCAACTCTCAAATCGGCAGGGCCGGTCGCCGATCAACGTTGCTGAAACACCGATTGGCCGTCGATCCATGTGGCGCGAACGGCGCCAGAGCCGTGAATCACGTTGGCTGAGACGTCGTCAGGTGCCGAATCATCCCAGTCGATCGCGACGAGATCGGCGCGCTTCCCAAGCTCGATCGCGCCGATTTGGTTCGACATCTGTAGGCCGCGTGCGGCGTTGATCGTGCCACAACGTAGCAACAATGAGGGATCGCACGACGCGTCTTGTGCCGCGACGAAGCGTAACTCGTCGAGCACGGAAAGCGTTTCGTTACTCGCCAGTGAGTCGGTCCCGATGCAGACGTTAACCCCCGCGTCGATGAAGCGTTGCCATGGATGATCGCGATGGCCGAAGTAATCGTGCGCCCGCGGACACCAAACGACCGACGCGCCC
>JAUIHO010000351.1 GCA_030432035.1 Phycisphaerae bacterium | reverse complement strand
TTGATCGCGTACAAAACTCACAAGTTGCGGCGCGAACTGTGAATTGCCGAGCAGAACTCACAACGTAAAACACATAATCACAACCCACGGTTCAATTAACGCCAAATTCAACGAACCAAATCGCTATCGGGGGGATAGTAATGTGGGTTTCCGGCATTTCGCCAAGACCTTTGCCAACATAAGATGCAGGTTCTATGACCCAGGAAGCATGCGAGAACGGAATCGAGCATGCGCGGCCGCCGCGCTCGATGCAATTGAGTGAACTCGTCGGTCGCTGTCTCGGCACGGGCACGCCCATCGCCGGTGAAGACCGTCTCATTCACGACATTTGTATAGATTCGCGCCGCGCCAGCCCCGGCTCGACGTTCATCGCGATCCGCGGCACCGAAGCCGACGGTACCGCGTTCATCAACGACGCGATGCGCCGTGGTGCCGTCGCCGTCATTAGCGAACAACCTGCCATCGACGTCGATTCGACCACCACCACGGTAAACGTAGCCGACGCGCGCGCCACGGCCTCACACATGGCGGCCACGCTATACGGCCTGCCCGAAGCCATCGCCGCCGGTTACCAAATCGCCGGCATTACGGGCACCAACGGCAAGAGCACCATCGCATTCATGCTGCAAAGCATCATTCGCAGCGCGGCGCAGTCGTGCGCGCTGCTCGGCACGATTCATTACGACCTCGTCGCACACCGTTTGCCCGCGCCGCTCACTACGCCCGATGCGGTGCAGATCGTGCAACACCTCATGACCGGCCACGCCGCCGGCGCACGGCATGCTGTCCTCGAAGTATCGTCACACAGCCTCGATCAACATCGCGTTGACGGTATCGGCTTTGCAGTGGCGATCTTCAGCAACCTTACGCAGGATCATCTCGACTATCACGGCACGATGGAAAACTACCTCGTCGCCAAACGGCGATTGTTTGAATTATTAAAGCCCGAAGCCGCCGCTATCGTGAATGCCGACGATCCACACGCAAACGCAATGGCGCAAACGACCAAAGCCCGCGTCGTACGCTTCGGCCTGCATCACCCCGCCGACGTAAAAGCCGAGATCACTCGCGCCGATCTAAGCGGTTCGCAGTTCACTATCACGGACGAACATTTGCAGGGCGAATTCGAATTGCAACTTGCCGGTCCGCACAACGTCAGCAATGCGCTGGCCGCGATCACTGCCGCTAATGAGTTGGGTATCGATGTCGCGGCGATCAAGGCTGGCCTGCAACAACTCGCCCACGTTCCGGGTCGCTTGCAACGCGTCGACTCGAACGGCGACGACGGCCCGTTTGTCTTCGTCGATTACGCCCATACCGACGACGCATTGCGAAACGTGCTGTCATCGCTGCGACCCTTGACGAAGGGTAACCTTTGGTGCGTCTTCGGCTGCGGCGGTGATCGCGATCGCGGCAAGCGCCCGAAGATGGCACGTGTTGTTGCCGAGTTGGCCGACCGATTTGTAATAACCAGCGACAACCCTCGTACCGAAGACCCGCTCGCCATCCTGCGCGATATCGAAGCCGGCATTACCGCCGACGATCTCGCGCGCGGTTCGACCGAACCCGACCGTGCGGCGGCGATTCAACACGCCATCGAGCAACTCAAACCGCACGATGCGTTGGTGATTGCCGGTAAGGGGCACGAAGATTACCAGATCATCGGTCGCGAAAAGATTCACTTTGACGATACCGAAGTCGCCCGCGCGGCGCTGAGCCGGAGATAACATGCGTCCCGTCGGTTTGTTGGAAATTTGCGACATCCTCCGAGCCAAGCCCGCCGGCCCGGCCAGCGATGCCCGCGCTGAATCGGTCTCGACCGACACGCGCACGCTCGCGCCCGGCGCGCTATTCTTCGCCATTCGCGGCCCCAATTTTGATGGTCACGATTTCATCGAAGCCGCGTTGGAAAAAGGTGCTGCCGCCGTCGTCGTGGATCGCAACGACATCGCGTCACAACATCGGGATGGCCGCGTGCTGCTCGTTAACGATTCGTTGGCGGCGCTGGGCAAATTAGCGGCCTGGTATCGTCGGTCGCTTGCCGCGCAGGTTATTGCTGTCTTAGGCAGCAACGGCAAAACGACAACCAAAGACTTGGTACACGC
>JAUIHO010000175.1 GCA_030432035.1 Phycisphaerae bacterium | reverse complement strand
CGGTGTTTTCGGTGTCTAAATTCGTAGCGCGAAGTCGCGTTGTTGGCAGCGTGCCGCTAGCCCGCTTGAAACAATATCCACGCCCATCTTGACAAGCCCCGGCCGATCCGATGCCTCTATTGGCCCAATCTCGGAGCCTCAATTCTAAAACTCCATGCCGCGTTAGGTCGCAGCAATTGCCCCCTACGCCCACGAGCCAGTATTATCTAAGAAGATACTAACCAGACGGGGATCACATCATGGCCATGCAAGTACACGTCGACATCAACGCCCCCAAGGCTGCGGTTTGGAATGCGATCTGCGACATCGAAAACGCGGCGGTCAACATCAACGGCATTCAGAAAGTCGAAGTGCTCGATCGGCCCGCCGCCGGTCTCGTCGGCCTCAAGTGGAAAGAAACTCGCAAGATGTTCGGCAAAGAAGCGACCGAGACGATGTGGATCACCGAAGCCGTCGAGAACGACTATTACCAAGCCCATGCTGAAAGCTGCGGCTGCCATTACATCAGTACCCTGCGCGTCAGCGACGAGGGAGCCGGCAGCCGCCTGACCATGTCGCACGAAAGCCAACCGCAAACTTTGGTCGCCAAAGTCGTCGCCGCGCCGATGGGAATGCTATTCAAGGGCGCGATGAAGAAGATGATTCAGCAGGACTTGAACGACATCAAAAAAGTGGTCGAATCAAAACAGTGATGGATCTTGAGCCTTTAATAAATCTAATTTGGACTTTTCGATTGCGCTCGGAGTGATTCACCCGAGTCCGATTCCAATATCAAAACTCAAAATGAGATGTAGAGCTATCGAGTTAGTTCACGATCATCTCACCACGCTCGCTTCGGTTCCAACGTCGACCGTCCCGCGCGCTGCCCCTGTTGCCACCAATCGACGAGCCCGCGCATGGCGGCTGACATCACCGGTAGCACCACCAAAAAGAAACCGATCTGCGCCCGGGGATACACTTCGCGTGCAAACAGAAGCGCCGTCGTTGCCAGCGTTAACGTGAGTAACACCGTTGCCGTCAAGATCGTGCGCAGCCGCGCGCGTAGCGACGGCATCGCGCGATGGTACCAGCCCAAGCGCTGCAGAATAATCATCCAAGCCAGCGTGATCACACCCAACACGACCAAATGCGTCGTCAGCGTGCTGCCGTAACCTTCCAACTGTTCGGGCCAGCCCGTGTTTTGTCGAAGCGTGACGCGCAACACATCGGCCGCCAAATACGCAAGCGCGACTGTCACGCCGTCGACCGCGACCTGCGGCCAGCTCGATCGCGCGGCCGTCGCGTTGCCATCACCGTCATTCCGCGGTCGCCACGCAACGGCGGCGCAGATCAGGGTATATAGCCCGACAAAGAGCGCGGAGAACGCGAGAAATGCGAGATAAAACGGCGCGGCTAGGATGCTACCCAACCGGCGTGTGGCGGATGTGTGCGACATCTTCTTCCCCCGCCAATCCATCGGCATGCTATGAATGTGGCCGACCCGGTCCACGGCGATCCGTCGCTATAAGAGGATATCATCTCGGGCCATTGCGAATCAATGCCCGGTAACGGCCCGGCCCGTATTTGTTAAGAAATTGGCGTAAATCGGAGCATTCGACGGAACGCGAGAGAGAATCCGTGCCCCAATATCATCAGTCGTGATGAGCGCCGACCGGCGAGAAACTATCGCGGCGCGTTAGGCGTCAACCGTTTCGGACGCGTCGCGTGCGATCGAGCTTGCTAACGGTAGGACCGCCTCGGTGCGGATGTGGGTTTGTCCGATAGCAACATCGTCCGTCGCCGTCAGGCCGGCTGCCGGTAACGACTTCGACGCTCGTGCGAGCATGCCCGTCGTTTCGCGTCGATCAAACGTTTCCGGCCAGTCAACCAAGTATCCATTGGCGATCATGGTATGCTCCTGCGGCTTACCGACGGCAGGCTCGGCAATACCCAACGTGTGGCTTCCTTCATCCGTTAAGGTGAATATCGAACCGATGCGGATGGCGCTGGATATGATTTTGCCGAGTTACGTCGAGCGTTATCTGCCTTAGCAAAGACACGATCATCGGCGGCACTTCACGACCGATAGACGATGCCTTAGGGCCGTCGCGCCTTCCGCAGCGCAAAAAGAAATCCTCGGTGGCATCGCGTGCCAACCGAGGCGTGAGGTTAACAAAAGATTAATGTCACCAAGCCATTGCTCGGCGTGATGCGTTACGCCCCCAGCTTACTCATCATCACCCGGCGGCGGCGGTGGGCGACGATCGCGCTCGCGACCGCCCTTGCCCCGACCTTTGCCTCCCGCCCGGCGTTCGCGCTTGGCCTTGGCTTTGTCGAGTTCGGCTTGAAACTCAGCCACTTGCTCTTCATTGAGAACCTTCATCACCGCATCGGCTAATGCGTCAACCTCTGCACCGCCGCGACGACCGCGCTCACCACGGCGACCTTTCTTGCCGCGCTTGGGTTCTTCCTTCGGGTCGGCTTCGCCATCCTTATCACCACGGCGTTCGCCCTTTTCGCGGCGGGCCTCACGCTGCTTCTTGCGGTGTTCAGTAAAGATCTCGTCGATCTGTTTGTTTTGCGCCGGCGTTAGGCCCTTTAGACCATCGACGATACGTCGCATACGGCGAGCGTCCATACCGCGGGCATTCCGCGCGCCGCGATCTTGCAGGCGTTCGGTGTATTCGGTGATGTCCGACCAGACGGTCTCGAAGGCTTCGACTTGGTCGTCACGCAATTGGGCGCGAATGCCGTCGTGCATTTTCGCTTCTTCCGCGAGCATCGTGGCGCGAGATGCTTCCATGCGCTCCCGGCGCCGCTCGCCGAAGGCACGCTGGGCTTCGCGTGCCGCATCCATCGCTTCCTGATCGCCCGAGTCGCGCGCGTCGCGGAACTGCTGCCGCAACGCTTTCATCTCCTCCATTTCTTCTTCTGAAGGGCGCATTTGGTCGCGCACCGCCTTCATCTTCTCGTCGCCGACGCGCAAGACTTCTTCGATTTGGGAGCGCTGAGTTTCGTCCAGTTCGACCTTGGCTTCGATCATCTTCATGCGCTCGCCGGCGGACTTATAGCGCGGATGGTCGGGCCGCGGGCGTTCGCGACGACGGCGATTGGGGCGATCCCCGCGCTGCTCTTTTTCACCCGGCTTTTCGGGCTGAGCGTTGACCGCGTCGATAGTTAGACCAAAGCCGAAGATGGCCGCCAGCAAGAGCGGCATTATGCGAATCGATTTCATGAGCTAGCTCCTTTTGATCGGTAAGGCACCCTGCGGGTACCGTGATCGTGCTGCATCAGACCTTCAGGATATCCGACATAACCTGCTGGAGAAACGCCGATCGACCGGGGATATTGCCTGCCCGGTTGTTAAGGGCCTGCCCGGCTCTAGAATACCCCGAGCGTAGGACAGGTCCGAATAACTCTGCCCGTGAGGTCCGATGTATTTTGTCATCATCATGGCGTTTGCGCTGGTGCTCAGCGAGAAGCTCCCGCCGGAAGGCTTCAGCCTGATTTCCTTCGCCACGGCCAATACGGTCGCTGCGACGCTGGGAATCGTGCTGCTGCAAATTCCGGTCATCGCCCTGATGGCAGGCATCGGAGCGACGCGCACGCTGTACCGCCTCGACGGCACCGACCGTGGGCACGACGCCGCCGCCGACGAACTCTCCTTCTTTCAACACATGTGCATGGTGACGGTTGCTGGTTTTCTGGTAACGAGCATGATTTTCACGCCATGGGCGCGCGTGGTGCGAGAAACCTGGGATTTGGACCGCTTCCCTTTGTTACCCGAATTGGTGTTGCTGGCACCGATGATGGCTGGCATCACCATTGGCTGGGCCATGTCGTATCGCGCTGAAAAGCTACTGCGCATCGACGCGATGCGCGAGCCGGATGCGCAGGAACCCGAAAAAATTCGCGACGTACCGCCCAAGCGCGATAACGACGCTATGTCGGCGCTCCGCTCGGCCAAGAAACGCCCCGTCGCGGAGGGTACCGGACTCTTTGCTTTTCTGTTCGACAAGATGCGGCACCAGGTGCTGATTCTGGCAGTGCCGATGTGCATCATCGTGACGGCCAAGCATTTCCTATACGCCTACGCGGAAGGGCCGGCAGATGGATTGATTCCGCTGCCCAAGGACCCGACGACGCGCATGCTGATCATAAGTTGCATGCTGGGAACCGTGTCGTTTGTGGTGTTGGCGCTCGCGCCGGTCATGCTTCGTTATATCTGGGCGACGGAACCGTTGCCGGATGGACCATTGCGTAAGCGATTTGAGCGCATCTGCGATCGTATCGGGCTGCGCTATCGCGAAATCTTGTTGTGGCACACGCACGGAATGGCCGTAAACGCGGCCGTGATGGGCTTCGTCGCGCCGATTCGATTTATTTTGGTGTCGGACGCGCTGTTGGAGAGCATGGAAGAGGAAGAGATCGAGGCGGTTTTTGGGCACGAGGCCGGCCACGTACGCCATTGGCATCTACCGTTTTTCGGGATATTTGCCATCGTTTCGATGTATGCCGCCGGTGGCGCGATGATTCTGTCGAGCATCATCTATACCAAGTTCATTCAAACCAACGGCGAACAGATCGACCAGGCGATTGTGCAATTGATCGCGTTGGTCACGCTGCTCGGTATGTGGTTGTTCGGCTTTAGTTGGCTCAGCCGGCGCTTCGAGCGTCAGGCCGACTTGTACGGTGTGCGCTGTATCACGCCGGATATTCGACAATGCCAAGCGCGTTTGTGCCCTGTGCATGGTGCCAAACAACGCGAGGGCTTATGCATCGGAGCCACCAATCTATTCGGTCGCACGCTGTCGCGCATCGCCGAACTGAACGGCATCCCCAAAGACGCGCCGAGCTGGCGCCATGGCAGTATCCAATCGCGTTGTAACCTGTTGGATCGATTCAAAGACAACGTCGACTCGTTGCGGCGTTTCGATACGTCGATTCTTTATATCAAGCTGGCCTTGCTTTCGCTAACCGTCCTTGGCACCGTCGTTGCGGTCTGGATCTACTATGAACCGGTCAAGGACGGACTGGGCCTCTAACACCAGACCGTCACGGCAGGTAATCCCTAAGCAACGGGCAAGCAATTCCGCACACATTTTTCACCTCTATTGAAACCGGCGATTGATCGGTCTCATGCAAGATTCGCCGAATACCCCGTCCGAATTCTTCCCGTCGGTGGCGAGCGCTCGTTTGCAGGCTCTTTTTGACACCGATACCATATGCAAATTGATTGAACGACAAGAGTTATGCGTTAGCGTCGCAACATCGCGTGCTAACGATGAGGTGGAGTGTATGAACCCGGTCGCAACGGCGATTCTGATCATTGTATTGGTGGGCACGTTTGCTTATTCGGCCAGCAAGCGTTGGAAGCTGATGTTCATCGGCGGTAACGATTTGCCGACGGATAACCTCGGTGCCCGTTTCAACAAAATGCTGAAATTTGCCATCGGGCAAGGTCGTATGCCACGCTATCGATGGGTTGGCATCGCGCACATCCTGATCTACGTCGGCGGCGTGGTGATGGGCTTGCGGGCGCTGATTCTGTTTGCCCGCGGCTTTGTGGACGATCCGAACTTCGGCTTTTGGATATTCGACCAAGGCGAAAACGGTACGCTGCTCGGTAATGCGTATGTGCTCGTTAAAGACATTCTCGTTATCGCCGTACTGTTGGGCGTGGCGACGTTCTTCTACGTGCGCCTTAAGGGCGGCATGAAGCGAATGACGGTCGGCCTCGAAGGCTACGTCGTTCTTACGATCATCACGCTGTTGATGTTGACGGACGTGCTCTACGACGGCGCGTCGGTGGCGTTGGCCGGGCATAGCAGCATGTGGGAACCGCTCGGTAGCGCGTTGGCTTCGATGTTGGAAGGTAAAAGCGAAGAGGAGTTGGCGACGCTACAGAAGGTCGGCTTCTTCGGCCACATCACGCTGATTTTGTTGTTCTTAAACTACCTGCCCTACTGCAAGCAGTTTCATGAAATCACGTCGTTTCCGAACGTGTTTTTCTCGCGCATCGGCCCGGTTGGAAAATTGCCGACGACGGAAGATATCGAAGGTCGACTCGAACGCGAAGAGCCGCTGGGCGTAGCCAAGATCGACCACTTCGGTGCTAAGGCATTGATGGATTTTTATACCTGCACCGAGTGTGGTCGGTGTACCGATCAGTGCCCCGCCAATATGACGGGCAAGCTGTTATCGCCCAAGCAACTCACGATGGACTTGCGCGACTTCGCGTATCAACACCAGGACGCATTGATTTCGAGCACGAATGGTGGTGCAAGCAGCAACGGTGACGAAAGCAACGAAAGCTGTGCCGCACACGAAGTCGATTTGGTGCCGGGCGTGATCAAGCCCGAAGTGTTGTGGGCATGCACGACGTGCGGTGCCTGCGAGCAGGAATGCCCGGTGTTCATTTCATACGTCGACAAGATCGTCGATATGCGGCGTTACCTCGTGCAGGAAAAGGCAGAGTTTCCGGCCGAACTACAAAACATGTTTCGCGGATTGGAAACGAACAGCAATCCGTGGAGTTTTCCGGCATCGGATCGGGCGGCATGGGCCAAAGGGCTCGACGTACCGTTTATGGCGGACAACCCCGAAGCCGACGTGCTGTTTTGGGTCGGCTGTTCGGCGTCGTACGACGACCGGGCGCGTAAGATCGCTCGCGCCACGGCGAGTTTGTTGAAAAAGGCAAATGTCAATTTCGCGATCCTGGGTGAAGAAGAACAGTGCACGGGCGACCCGGCACGTCGCGCAGGCAATGAGTTCCTCTTTCAAATGCTGGCGCAGATGAACGCCGAAACGCTCAATAACTATAAGCCTAAGACCATCGTCACGAGCTGCCCCCACTGCTTCAATACGCTGGCCCACGAGTATCCCGACTTCGATGCGGCGTTTGACGTCGTGCACCACTCGGTCTTTTTGTCGAAGCTCGTGAAGGAAGGCAAGCTACAACCGAAAAACACGATCAATAAGAAGGTCGCCTATCACGATTCGTGCTATCTCGGTCGTTATAACGATGTGTACGAGCCACCGCGCGAAACCTTGCGGTCGATCCCGGGATTGAAAGTACTGGAACCCGCCGAAACGCGCGATCGCGGTATGTGTTGTGGTGCCGGCGGCGCGCAGATGTTTAAGGAAGAGGAAGAAGGTGGCGATCGCGTGAACATTCGTCGCACCGAGCAATTGCTGGCCACCAAGCCGGATACGATCGCGTCGAGTTGCCCGTTCTGCCAACGCATGCTGATTGACGGTCTGGCTGCGAAAGACGCAACGAACGTCGGGCAGATGGACATTGCCGAGTTGCTATGGCAGTCGGTCGAACCGGCTGCACAAGCACAAGGTGCTCCGCCCTCACCTTTAGGTAACGGTGCCGACTAGGCTTGTGTATCAACCACCGCCACGCGGCCTATAGGTTTTGGAGCACCACGCGTGAAGCCGTCGCAACCTGACCAAAAGCGTGCTGCCCACCGTCGCGTTGTGGCGGCGTTGTTGATTCTGCTGGGCATGTATGGCCTCAGCATCGCCGCGATTTCCGCGTTGGCGGAAACTGCCAACGGCACGCTATACACGTTAACAGCGGATCATTATGGCCCGTTGTTTCAATCGACGGCTTACCACGGCATCGTCGGATTGATTGCGTTGTTGAGCGGTATCCTGCTGCGTCGCCGCGCGATCCGCATGATTCCGCCACAGTTGGTGTTGCTGTTGCTACCTTTCATCTTGCTGGGCAGTGTTGACTGCATTCTTAACGTAATATTCCCCCCGGCTTTGAAACGCAACGGCATCTATCGACCACACGAAACGCGAGGTTGGGCGATACTGCCTAAATCAAGGATGGTGTTTAAGTCACCAATCTACATCGATCGCTATGCCTTTCGCGTTCCGGAGAATGAATGGGATCGCAAACTGCCACCGAGACCGCGCATCATGTTCATCGGCGATTCGTTAACGTTTGGCTGGGCGATCGAATCGGAGAATTGTTTCGCGGAGCTGATCGACGATAAGTTAGAATCAATCGATGGCTTACCCGATTTTCATGTTCTGAACGCCGGCGTCACCGGTTACGACATCGCGCAAACATTCGATAAGTTGCGTGAAACGGAAGGCGAGTTCAAGCCCGACCTGATCGTGCAGCAACTTTGCTTTAACGACATTACCGAACAATACGACGCCCGCCACGGTCGCGATGAAGAGTTGTATCCGGAGTATCTGTATTTGGGACGCGATCCGCACTGGTCGGCCATTGCACGGTTGGTCTTCGATTGGGCGCGTCGCCGCAAATACGGCGGCACGAACGATCGCGACGCGGCCGAAGCGCTGCAACACGTTGACCTTATGCGCCTTCTGGACGAACCGCCGGCCCAAGTGGTGGAAGATGCCTGGGATCGCGTCTTTGAAACGGAACGCGAACTGATCGCCTATTGCGAAGAACGATCGCTGCCGTTGGCCGTTGTTTTGTTCCCGATTCAGCAGCAGTTTATCTTCCCGGATATTTCACTCGACCCGCAGAAACGTTGGGCCGCGTTCTTCGAGAAAATAAATGTACCGTTTCTGGATGTTTCGCAAGTTTACTTCGAACAGTACGAGCGAAATCCGGAAAATGCCGTGCTCTTGTATGTCGATGATACACATCCGACACGACTGGGACATCGCGTCGCGGCGGAGGCGATTTTGAAATTCCTACAAGAAGATGGGCTGCTGAAGCGAGCGGCCCTTCGCTATGCGACGAGCAAGCAATAGGAGAATCGCAACAGCATGATCAAGTATCGTTGCGATGGCTGTCACCGCGACCTTCGTCGGGATGGGTCGGATCATTTCGTGTTGAAGATCGAGACCTTTGCGGCAGCCGGTGCGCTCGAATTTAGTAAGGAAGATTTGGAAAAAGACCATCGGGCCGAGATGCAGTCGATCATGCGCGATTTGGCTTGCGCGACGCCCGATGATATCGAAGATCAGGTCTATCGTTCGTTTCGGTTCGATTTGTGCCCCGCGTGCCATCGCGCATATCTGAAGCAACCGCTGCCCTTGTTACCGTCATGATGGACGACGCGACTAACGAAATCTCGCAGGCCAATCCGCGGTCGCCCCACCATCGCCGCGCTTGCAAGGTATCCCTCGCGGATCGAGAGGTCGGGCTGCCCGGGAAGGTCCGCGATAGCCTGCAGACGATCGATCACTTCTGCGGCGTTGCTGGGGCGACCGAGGGGATCGAGGCACAGCATTCGTTGTACGAGTGAGCACAACGCCGCTGGCAGCTCGGGGTCGAACGCGTCAAGGGACGGGGGTGGGCGACGCCACAGCGCCTCGAGCTCGCCGAGGCTCTTGGGTTGGTAGGGATAGCGCCCGGCCAGCATCCAGTACGCGAGGGTGCCGAGCCCGTACAGGTCGGTGCGGTCGTCGACCGGGAGCCCGCGCAGCGTCTCGGGGGCGATGCTCGTGGGTGTGCCCGCGACATCTCCCGTGAGGCCCACGGTGGCCAACAATCCGCAGTCGAAGAGCTTGGCGTGGCCGTCGGGAGTGCAGCGGACATTTCGAGGCGCGATGTCTCGGTGCACCAGTCGGCGCGCGTGAAGGAACGCCAGCGCAGCGGCGACGTCTCGGAGAATGCGGCACGCCTGCTGCCACGGCTGCCGACCCATGTCCTTGAGGTCGGAGCCCTCGAGCAACTCCATGGTGTAGAACGGCCCGTCGTCGCCCATCCCGAAGGCGTACGCGCGGACGATCCGCGGATGCTCGAGATGGGCGAGCGAGTGGAACTCGCGGCGGAACCTGAGCAACCCGCGACCATCGTGGTCGCGGCTCATCGTCTTGAGCGCCAGGATGTTCCCCGAGGTGATGTCCTCCACCCGATGCACGGCACCCATGCCCCCGCTGCCCAAGGTGTCCAACACCCGGTAGCGCGACCCGACCAGTCGCTGTGTGGGCTCAGCCATCCGTGCTTCACCACGCTACGTCACCGCCTCGGACATAGCCACGAAACCGGGGCTCGATGCGGTTTCAGGGGCGGCGCGCGGTTCGGCGCAAGCGGCGCAGTTCGGCGTATGGCGGTGTCTCGGGCGAAGGGAAGGCGCGTGGCGAGCACCGCCAAGCCCATCGCGGCGCTTCAAGGCTGACAAGGTATGTGTGCTCGCTACATTGGAGGCGATGGGATCACAGGGGTTGGCTGCGCGTCTCCAAGACGGCGCGTTCATGGGCGTCGTGCAAACCCTGCTCGAGGGGTACATCGTGGGTGTCGGCGCCGAGTACCGGCTGGAGACCGAAACAGGCGACATCGCATCCGCGCCGGCGCGGCTGGTGTCCTCCGCGTGGTTCGCGAACCCCAGCGAGGAACCCGTCGGCGCTTACTTATGGCTCACAGACGGATCGGTCGTCGGCGCCGAGTCGATCATTGACCTCAACGGCGATCGCGTACAGGTGCGCCTGACGAGCGGCGAGAACGCGGTCGTTCCGACGGCTCAGGTTCTTGCTGCGCTCTTCGATGCGGACCGCGTTGTTGCGCTGTCTTCGCTGGACGCCGATGTTGATGTGCCGGCGTCGCGCCGCTGGTCGAGTCCTCCAGCGATGCTGCCGGCGAGTACGTCTCATTCATCCCCCTTCTTCTTCGCGCGCGATATCGACATCCCCGGACCCATGACGCTGAGCTGGACGCTCCCCGCTGACGCCGAGCGCTTCGGCACGACCATCGCCATGCCCGCGCACGCGTTCCCATGGGGTGATTGTGAGATCGAAGTGCGCAGCGGAGGCGTTAGCGTCCACCGGGCGAGGTTGAATCAAGAGTCGCCGCGCACCCAGATCAATGTTGAGTTGGTCTCGCGCGATCTCGAAATCGAGATCAGCGAGGGCGCGCACGGCGCGGTGTACGACACGGTTACACTGATTGCGCCGATCGTCCTTCGCGGGTCGAACTGAACCGCAACTACCTCGAACGGAACAGCGGTTTGTCGGCCTCGCTGACGACAACGCTATGCCCGCCGAGCGCCTCTGCGATGCGTGACGCGAGCAGCGGCATGAAACCACGTTCCGTGTTCGTATGCCCTGCGAGCAGCACGCCACAGCCTCGGTGAACCGCGTCGAGCCCTTCGTGGTGGCTCATCTCGCCTGTAAAGAAGAGCGTGCAACCGTCGGCGATCGCTGGGCTGATGAGCGAGGCGCCGGACCCGGCGCAGACCCCTACGCGCGTCACCGGCTCGTCGTTTGCAAGAGCGGTCTTCACGACCGGGAGCCCGAGGTTGGCCTTGATGCGTTCGGCGAGCTCCGAGGGGCGGGCGGGTCGATCCAGCGTGAGACGCCGCCCCGAGCCGATCCGCCGGTTGGGCTTG
>JAUIHO010000174.1 GCA_030432035.1 Phycisphaerae bacterium | reverse complement strand
GTGTAATTCGTGTGCGCCGAGCAATTGGTGTGCGTCGTGTATTCCGTATGTGTTGCGTAATCCATGGGTGTTGTGCAACCCGCATTTAAGCTTCTCGGTAATTGATCCTTTAAAGAACTCGATTAGCTGAGCTTGCGTTGCAGCCAATTCGTTCGCTTCAAATTTAGCCCCACGGTCAATGGCCTGGGGCGATGCGCGTGGCGAGGCGGTCCGACAGGTGTTAGGCTCGCCATCGAATATTCGCATCCATCCACACGCAAAGGTGAGTTACTTTCGTGAAAGCCATTCGCATCGATAACGGGACGCTAAGCGTTGCAGACGTTGGTTCCCCAACGCCACCCGACGGTGAGGTTCTCATTCGCCCGACGTTGCTCGGCGTGTGTTCGACCGACCTCGAATTGATCAAGGGCTACGGCGGCTTTAACGGCACGTTGGGCCATGAGTTTGTCGGCGTGGTCGAAGAAGGGCCCGACGCTTGGCGCGGCAAGCGCGTCGTGGGCGAGATCAACTGTGTATGCAAACGCTGCGACATGTGCACCAGCGGGCTCAGCAATCACTGTCGGCGCAGAACGGTTTTGGGCATCGTCAATCGCGATGGATGCTTCGCCGACCGGTTTACATTGCCGGCGATTAACCTGCATCTGGTTGCCGATTCGATTTCCGACGAAGCGGCAGTCTTCACCGAGCCGTTGGCGGCGGCATATCAGATTACGCAACAAGTTAAACTGGAAGCGCGCGATCAGGTTGCCGTCCTCGGTACGGGTCGCTTGGGTTTGCTGATTGCGTTTGTTTTGTCGAAGACGGGTTGCGGACTTACAGCTGTGGGTCGCAACGATAAAACGCTAAGCCTGTTGGATCGACGAGGCATTCGCACGGCGCGGGTGGATGAGTTGGATGCAAAGGCATCGTTCGATGTAGTCGTTGATGCTACGGGCAGCGCCGCCGGGTTGGAAAAAGCAATTGAACTCGTGCGACCGCGCGGCACGCTCGTCATGAAAACCACTTGTGCCGATCGGCATCAAGTCAACCTGATGAATCTCGTCGTTAATGAAATAACCGTAGTCGGCAGCCGCTGCGGACCATTCGCCGAAGCGCTACGTTCGCTGGCCCGGCAGGACTTCGATGTTACGGAATTGATATCGGCTCGTATGCCGTTGACCGAGGCACCTGCCGCGTTTGATCGAGCCGCGGCGTCGGACACGGTCAAGGTGCTACTCACGCCGCCGGGTGCAGCCTGATGCCGTTGGTCGACCTACTCGAAACGCCCGTTAAAGACGGTTGTTTATTTCAACTGCCGTCGCTCGCAGGGCTGGCCGGCTTTCGCCATGCAATAACGGCTGCGCCGTGGAACATGTCCGCCCATGTCGGCCCCGGTTGTGAGGACGCCGAAACGCATCGCCGCACGGCTTGCGATTTTTTGGGCATGCCGTTCGATCGTTTGACGACCGTCAATCAAATCCATAGCAATCACGTGTTACGCATCGACACGGGCGACATCGGGCGCGGTCGCCACGGGCCTGAGTCCGCCCTGCCATTTCTGGATGGTGTCGTTTGCAATCTTGCCGATGTGCCCGTGATGCAGTTCTCGGCTGACTGCCCCTTGATCGTGTTGGTGAACCCCGATCCGCTGGTGTTCGGAATGGCCCACGCGAGTTGGCGCGGGACGGTCGCCGGCATCACGACGGAGCTGGTTAAGCAACTGGTGCGGGAGTTCGACGTCGCGCCAAGCAACTTGTACGGCGGCATCTGTCCGTGCGCCGGACCGGCGGAATATGAAGTGGGCGACGAAGTTCGACGCATCGCGACGGCGCGGCTGGGTGACGGTGCCACGCGATTTTTCCAGAATCGGGACGATCGTCTATATTTTGATATGCGGACGGCAAATCTTGCGCAACTCGAAGATGCAGGTGTGAATCTCGATCGGATCGAGGTTGCGAATGTCTCGACGATCGCCGACGAGCGGTTTTGGTCGCATCGCCGACAGGCAAAAGCTGCCGGTCGATTTGCATTGGTCGCAGGCATCAGCGGCGCGAGTTGATTCGCGCATTGGGTGCCCCATCCTTCGCGCCAACGAAGGGTGGGGACTTGAATCGCAAATACCGCTTTTATCACCCTTCTTGCCCGTCCCTGAGTCGCGCGGCCAGCCGAATCCCTCACCCCAGCCCGTTCAGGCTCCCGCCTTGGTCGCCTTCACTCTTCGAGGGAGAGGGAGCAGACAACCGCGTCCGAAACAGCCTCAGGCGCGACCCGAAATCACCGATAACACCTGCGGAGTACTTGTTATGGCCAAAGAAACCGTAGTCGTTTTGTGTTCGGGTGGGCTCACCAGCACCGTCGTGGCGCATGCCGCCGCGCAGGAATTCAACCTGGCGATGTTGCATGTCAACTTCCCCCATCGATCCGCCAAGCGCGAAGCCACGTGTTTCGACGAACAGGTGAAGGCGCTCAATCCCGACAAGTGGTTGACTGTCGACATGCCGCACTTCGAGCAGATCGGTGGCAACGCGCGCGTGTCGCGCAAGATGCAAATCGAAGATGCAATGGCCATCGGCGACGCGCGATCGAACGCACATGTGCCCGGCATGATCGGCACGTTCATCGGCGCGGCGTATAACTGGGCGCACACGATCGGTGCTTCGCGCATTTTGGTTGGCGTTGTGGAAGAGCTTGGGCCTCCGGCTCCGCGATTGGCGACGATCTATCCAGATTATTCTTGCGAGTTTATCGAATTGGCGAAGCAGGCCTACGAGATCGCATCGCCCGAGCGGCAGTTTTCCGTCGAGGCGCCGCTAATCGATTTGAACCGTACCGAGATCGTGAAGTTAGGCAAACGTCTAAATGTGCCGTTCGAATGGACGTGGTCGTGCCTGAGCATGGCCGAAGAAGCGTGCGGCGGTTGTATCGGCTGCGCCACACGCAATCGCGGATTTATCGAAGCGGGCTTTCCCGACCCCGTCTTGCAGGGTGTGGGTGCGGGCGCGTAATTTCGTTTACGATTCATGCCGCAAACAAAACATGCGGCCACAGGCCGCGGCTCTGTTTACATTCGCTCCAGCGTTTCGATACCCAACAAACCCAGCCCCAGCTTTAACGCACGCGCCGTCATGTCGCATAGCCGCATGCGCGAAGCGTACGTCGCGGCATCGGGCGCTTTTAACACGGGGCAGTTCTCATAAAACGCCATGAACTTGCCCGCCAAATCGTACAGATACTCGCACAGGTAGTTCGGTAGCAACTGCTCGCCTACGCTGTCGATCACATCGGGCAAGCGCAAAATCGCCATCGCCAATTCGCGCTCTTTAGGATCGCTCAATTGCAACGGTGCGGTTTCAACTGCCGCATCGAACGGCGCTTCGTCTGCGCCCTTGCGATAGATCGAGCGGATACGTGCGTAGGCGTACAACATGTATGGTGCCGTGTTGCCTTGCAGCGCCAGCATTTTGTCCCAGTTGAAAATGTAATCGGTGTTGCGATTCTGGCTCAACTCGGCGTACTTAACGGCCGCGATGCCGACGGTCTCTCCGATGCGCGACAACTCGTCCTCGCTGAGCTTATCGCCGCGATCGTTATCAGCCTGTTGCTTCTGCACCTGATCGGTCGCGCGTTGAATCGCTTCGGCGAGCACGTCTTTAAGCCGCACTGTCTCACCCGAGCGCGTCTTCAGCATTTTGCGGTTGTCACCCAGAATCGAACCGAACGCGACGTGTTCCAACCGCGCCGTCGAACCATCGGGCCGCTTCGTCCAACCAGCCGCATGCACTGTGGGAAACAACATTTCAAAGTGCAGCTTCTGAGGTGCGCCGACCACATAAATCGCGCGATCCGCACCCAACCCCCCGCCGAGTTCGGCAAGCCGCTCGCGCAGCCGTGGCGTTTGCAATTGCACTGGATTGCGCTCGGGATGCGCCACACGAAACAAGGCCGCCGCGATATCCGTCGTGCCGTACATCGACGCACCGTCGGATTTTTCGATCAGCATCGGAAGCGATTCGCCTTCGGGCCCCTTAAACGCGGGCTTACCATCGGGCTTTTCGAAAAAGACGCACACGGCACCTTGATCGATGCGACACTCCACACGTAGACCGGCGCCCTCTTTGCCGGGCGATGCCAACACCTGTTTGATTTCATCAACAACGCCGGGCAATCGCGCACCCTGTGCATCGATCTCGTGCAACAGCGGCTGATAGAAACTTTCACCGCGCACGTCGTCGTCGGTAAGCGAGACGCCCAACCGTCGATAGATGGCGTTGCATTCGCGCAACGTGGCCGCGATGGATTTGCGCCAAGCGGCGATTTCCTGATCGTTCGCGCGGTCGGTCTTTCCTTGCAGCATGGCGGCAACGTAGCGGGACGATTCGGAGATGTGTCGCGTCGTGCCCGAATCGGCGTGCTTCACGTGCAACGCAGGATCGTCGATACCCTTGGCCGCTTTCTCCAACGCGTTCACATACTTATACAGCGGCAGCAGCGTATCGAAGCTCGGCTCCAACGCTTCGAGGAACGGCTGGAAGTCGGCCTCACCCGACGGGTCGCGGTCGAGGTTTTCCTGCACGATGGCGACACGCTGTTTGATCAACGTGAGCTTTTCATCGTTTGGAGATTTGTCATCGGAAAGTTTCGACGTTAGCGCGATAAAGTCCTCGATCGATTCGCCCTGATACTTGCGCATGCACAGATGCCACAGCGCGAGAATGACCATGCCGAACTGCGTGCCCCAATCGCCGAGATGGTTCTGGCGAATAACGCGATGGCCTTGGAACTCGATCACCCGCGCGATCGTGTCGCCGATGGCCGTGCTGCGGATGTGGCCGATGTGCATTTCCTTGGCGACATTCGGCGACGAGTAATCGACCAATACGTATTGCCGTTCGCCGTCGCTCACGCGTTCAACATCCAGTCGGTCATTATCACCGGCAGCCGGCGGCACAGCTTCGAGTTGCGCGGCGAGCTTGTCGGTCTTCACACGCAAATTGATAAAGCCCGGACCGGCGACTTCGGGCGGTTCGAGCAAGTCGGAATCTTTCAACGCGTCGGCCACTTGCTGCGCGATGTCGCGCGGTTTGGCACCCAGCTTTTTGCCGAGGCTCATGGCGACGTTGCATTGATAGTCGCCAAACTTCGGATCGCCGGCGGCCTTGACCAATGGATCAACACCAGCGGCAGCATCGCCGAGGGTGCTGGTGAGGGCCGTCGTAACTTCGTAGCGAATGGATTGGAGCAGTGATTTCATGGGTTTCCGTGGCCTTCCGTGCCAACACGTATAATCAACGCCGGGGATTGTAATCGCAGGGTCAACTTGTGCGACATATCATGCACCTTGGTGCAATCGAATTTCGGGCTGGCCGCAATATGGGGTATGCGGATGGATGACGCAACAGAGGGAACAGGGCTTCCGGCGGTTAACGGACAATCGGGTTCGTTGTTCACCGGATTCGCACCGTCGTACAGTACGCTGTGTCCGCGGTGCGACTACGACTTGCGAGGGCTGCCGACAGTCCACGCCTGCCCGGAGTGCCATCTTGCGTTTGATAAAGCGACTCGGGTCTGGCGAAACCCTCTTCGGTTCAAATATTCGACGCGCCGAAACACCCTTATATACCTTGTTGTATTCTCATTTCTCACATTTATGTTGTATCTTCTTGACGCATCCGGACCGCTAATCCGGTCCGACTATCGCTCTTTGCCCATCGGCGCTTATGTAATCACCTACGCCGGCATGTGCATTAGCTTAGGCGTTGCGATTGTTATCGCATGGGTAAATGGAATGACCTTCACAAAGGGACCATTTGTCGCCATTACGCCGGACAAGTTAATTCTTAGACGGTCTCGTTTCGAAAAGACGACGTTGATTGACTGGGAGAATATCGCCGAAATATTCGTCACCTCTGCGTTTGCGAGTGTTGTCATCTCAGAAATACGTGACGGAGAAACAAGGCAATACGGATTACTAAACTTCTTTCCAACACTCCAGCAGCTTTATTTATTTTGCGATTTAATCGAAGCCAGACTTCCGAGTTCGGCGACGTTGTACCGTTCACCTTCGCGACATGAACGATTGGCATTTACGTTTAGCAAGCGTAGTTCTAAAGAACGCGACAAGCGTCAAAGCAAGAAAACAAACCAATTGCAACGACGTATGGAGTTGGCCCGATTGAAACAAATTCGCAAGCTGCATTTGACCAGGTGCCCCAATTGCGAATATCAATTGCGTGTACAATCTCAAGGGCAACGCTGTCCGGAATGCGGGCTTGTTTATGACCAGCGATCCATTAGTTGGGTGCCGCCGCGTAGCCAGAACTTGGGGAGTATTGATGTACTGATTCAGCTCATCGTTCTCTTTGTTCCGATGGTGCTATTTGGGATGTGCCAGATTCTCGGATTTGCTGTTCTCATCAATCCGCTCGCACTGATACTATTCGGTACTTTGTTAGCAGTTTTAATCACGCCGAAATTTCGACTGAGACAAAGACACGCACTCTTGCCAAACGGACTTTGGTACCGACCACAAAAAAACGTCACCTCGCAAATAGGCTACAAGGAGTTCATAGTTGCGGTCGTGCGTACGGATCGTTTGCATTTCCGTCTGGATATCTGGTGCTATGAGAACGGCCTGCGAAAGAAGATATGGTTGCAATCCGGCAACGCGAGCATCGGAAACGTGTTGATCGAGTCGCTGTACGACCGCATTCCGAACCTCGAGATTCGACTGTGTCCGTAGCTCCGATGGATAAACCCAGTTCGCCCAAAGCACCTGTCCCGACAGGTAAGTTCACCAAATTCGCACCGTCGGGCGTCACATACTGCCCTAAATGTCGTCGGTCGCTCGTGGGTAAATCGTCGGCGGGAAAATGCTCGAAGTGTGAACTAGCGTATGACGACGCGACCTTCGTTATTGACAATCATGATTTTGCTGCGCGTTATTGGAAGTGGTTTCTGCTCGTCAATTTCATTGGAGCGATCGGCTATTTCTCTTACTTCGCTCTAACGACTGAAGACCCCTTCACACAAAATCCATCTTTGTTGTTCGGTGTGTTCTTCGTATTCGGATTGATTCGAGTCGCGTGGGCATGGAACGACAAGCCCTTAATCGCAACTTTACCCGACGGAATCGCTCTTAGCTCGAATCGTCACATGAAGACGATGGTGCCGTGGAGCGAGCTGCTCGAAATTATTCCGCGCCCTACGCGCTCGAATGGGTTGCTTCTTTACTTTCGCCGCCGCACCAACGAAATCGTACGCTCGCATCGCCACCTTGGCTTTCAACTAAGAACAGGACAGGAAGAAGACGCCCTCCTAGCCGCGGTATATCAACGAACGCAACGAACACGTAGTAAGAACGCCCCACCCTTCTGGCATTGCCCGAGGTGCGAATACGACCTTCGTGGTCAAAAGGCATTGGGCTCATGCCCGGAATGCGGCATCGCGTTCGATGACATGACGCATTTGTGGCCGATCGATCGTGCGCGAATGAATACGATTTGGGTTACCTCAGCGGCAATCCTGCTGTATGTTGGGATCACAGGAACGGCATTTGCGTTTCTCGGGTTAACGAAACTGCGATTCATACTATCGGGATCGATCCTTGTGTATTCTATAATTGGAATCGTTCTGTTTCCGGTATTACTAGTTGCTGGCCTGTATTGCGGTTACCGCGCTTGGCCTCGGCGTTATCTATTAACGAATCGCGACGGCATGTTAATCAAACATCCGCGTCGCGAATTGCATTTTGTGGCGTGGAATCAGTTAGAATACGTATCGTTCGGCGATGACGCATTAATGCTAACGGAGGGAGATCGATCTCATCGTTTGAAATACTTTGTTGCAAGCCGTATCGAGGCGCGGGAATTGCGAGACGCGATTGCAAAGGCGATGCGTGACGGGTCGGAGGATCGGGGACGTGCCTGACGGGTTGAACCACACTCAAGCGAACTGCGAAGCGACGGGCTTCACCGGCTTCCCGCCGTCGGGCAGTACGCTATGCCCGCGCTGCGATTACGACTTGCAGGGCTTGCCCTTAGAAAATCGATGCCCCGAATGCGGATTGGCCTACGATTGCCATATGCGGGTTTGGCGAGACTCAAGCGATCAAAGCGCGGTACTGGGGCGCATTCGGCGAATGATCAGTATTGCGCTCATAGTAATTGGCTTCGTCGTTTTGTTTTGCGGCATCGTACTGAGCAGTCAGTTAGGCAACGTTAGATTGTTTGCACTACTGTTGCTTGCTTCCGCAATCCCTGCGAGCGTCAATACCTTTGTCACTCGCAATCGTCCGCGACGTGTGGCCATCGGACCGGAGGGTATTTTGTATCGCGGTAACTTGGGACGCATTCGACAAATCCCGTGGGAGCGAATTCGTTCCATCTTTGTACACGAGCACGAAATTGCCTATCCCTTGGAGTTGCGACTGACCAACTATCGATCGGTATCCATCGAGACGCTACGAAAAACATTCAATAATACTGCCGAACTGAAGCGACTCGTCGAATATTACGCCAGTCAAACCGCTGTGCGGGAATCGCAATGGTATTAAGCACCGAGAAACCCGTACCTCATCGCGATTTGTTCACCGGCTTCCCGCCATCGGGTAGTACGCTGTGCCCGCGTTGCGATTACGACTTGCAGGGGTTGCCAATAGATCACCAGTGCCCCGAATGCGGCCTGAAATACGATCACCGAAGCAAGCTCTGGCGCGAACCGCAAAGAAAAGAAGCGAGCAGATTGCGGCTCGGTTGGTTCAGCGCGATCGCGATCGTGACCATTCTCGGGGTATTGGTACACGCCGCGTTTACACGCACATTTGAGTGGTTGCCCATGATCACGATGGGACTGATGTTGCCGACGTGGATCGTGTTTTTCATGACGCGACGGCGCGTGCCGAGAGCCGCGATTGTTTGCGACGGTATTGTGTATGCCGATACGTACCGACGCCCCCGACTTGTCAGATGGTCAGAGATCAAATTCATCTATCTTCACGAATACGAGATCGGTCGCCCTTTGGAATTGCGGCTTGTGAATAACAAAACATTCTGGGCTGAACAGTTGTGCAAGACGTGCGCGAATGTCGCGGAGCTAACGAACGTTATCCAAAATTATGCAAGCAACGTCACGGTGCGTGATTCGGAGTGGCAGTGAGCACAGGGGCAACGGATACCGAGCAGCCGTTGTTCGCCGGCTTCCCACCGTCGGGCAGTACGCTGTGTCCGCGGTGCGATTATGACTTACAGCACTTACCCGCTGTGCATCGCTGTCCGGAATGCGGCTTCGAATACGATTCAAATACTCGCGTCTGGCGCGACGTAAGCTGGAGACGGCGACTTAAACGCTGCCTCAATATCGTGTTACCAGTCCTAGCGGCACTATTGTTCCTATTCAGTATGCATCAATTCTGGTCGGGCAACGAACATCTTGGATTCAATTCCTTATGGCAAGGTGCCATAATCTGCTTTGCCGTAGTTGCCACCAACCAAGCCCACACCATCTCGATCGCACCGGCAGGTATATTGCGACGACGATCGCTGTTTGCATCAAAATGTAGATCATGGGCTGAAATCGAAGACGCAGTCATTGAGTTTAATGGTCGCCACGACATCGTCCAACTTCTCAACGATAAACGAAAAGCGATATATTCATTCGATTTGAATCATCTATTCACCGACCGCGACGATTGCGAACGGGTGTTGCTGCATTACATCGACCTTGATGTTAAGCGGCGTGGAAACGAAAAATGAGGACAAAGTCACAACTACAAGATGTTGGCATCTTTCGCGGCTTTCCGCCAACTTACACCACCCGCTGCCCGGAGTGCCGCTACGACCTGCGCGGCCTGCCTGCCACGCATCGTTGTCCGGAATGCGATTTTGAATACGATGCGGCGACGATTGTTTGGCGACCCAGTAAGCGCAAGTGGGTCATCCATCTGCTGCTGGCTGTCACGGTCACGCTAATATTTGTCTTTGTCTTTCTTGATGAAGTAACATCGCAATCACCGGGTAGCATTGACGGCTATCCGTGGCGCTACTCAATCTTCGGTATCCCTTTGTTTGTGGTTGGATTTCTCTTGATCAGGCGCGGAAATGTGCGCTACGTAGCTGTGACGAGCGAAGCATTGATCGTTCGCAAGGTTTTAGGCAAATCGCTGAATATCCCCTTAACTCACGTTGATCGTCTCGAGCGAACAGGTGCGGGTTTTACCAGCCCCATGAGCCATCGCGATGATCGGCGGCCGAACAAATCCACTGTTTACGACCGTGAGATGATTGATATTGTTTTGTTCGATCCGCAAGATCAATCGATTGCCTACAAGACATATTTACTGTTGGGTGCAGGTGATAAGATGCTACGGCGCTTTGTGCATTTGGCGAATCGTAACATTCAGCGCCATCGGAACACCGAGCGTGAATAAACCTCACAACAAACCATCAGCCTGCGCAGACCATGCAACCTTCGCCGGCTTCGCCCCGACGGGCACGACGTTGTGCCCGCAATGCGATTACGACTTGCAGCATTTGCCCGCGGTGCATCGCTGTCCGGAATGCGGCTTGCAATACGATGACGACACGCTCGTCTGGTCTGTCGATACCAAGGGACAGCGTGCCTTTGAGATCGCGATGCTCACGCAAGGCATTATTTGGTTTACGATACACTTTCTCCAATGGGTCTTCGCGACCGGGCCGGGTAGATTTGCGATCATGTTGTGGATGCCGGCGATCTTTTTCGGGCTATACGCCGCGTCGCGCTACGGTCGTTGGTTCTTCAACACGCGCGTGGCCGTGGCTGCCGATCGATTGATCGACCGCAAGCCATTGCAACGGATGCGCGTGTTTGAATATCGCGACGTACGTTGGGTGAAAGAATCGGACCGAATGCACACGCTCAAACACATCGCCGTGCGACATCGGCGGCGCGGCTCGAAGCAGGGCTTGTCGAAAGTCACCGGCATTCAATTGCCGACACAGGAGCCCGGTGACGCCAAGCGATTTATCAGCGCGGCAACTACGGCGTTGGAACGATGGCGCATCAATCAAAAGGCAAGCGATGGCGACCAACGATAACACAAACGCTACTGTTCAGGCCGGTATTTTGTGCCCGCGCTGCGATTACGACTTGCGCGGCTCGCCGCGCGACGGTCGGTGCCCCGAGTGCGGGCTGCGGTTTAACGATCGTTCCTACCTATGGGAATCACCGTCGATGCTTGCGCCGGTGCGCGGTCCGTTGATGATCATCGCGCTCATCATCTGTGGCTTTCAAGTCTATCGTCTGACAGTCGCCGCCGACCCGCGCGAAGTAACCATGCAGGTCATCTTGTTGGCGGGCCT
>JAUIHO010000350.1 GCA_030432035.1 Phycisphaerae bacterium | reverse complement strand
TTGAGCAGGCGGTGGTTGAACTGCTTTCCAATGCCATGGAGCACAGTCCGCACGACGGAACGATTCAGGTTCGATGCCAAATGGACGGACAAGCGGCCAAGGTGGAAATCGAAGATGACGGTGCGGGTATTCCTGCGCCGATTCGCGAACGTGTGTTCGATTTGTTTTTTACGACCAAGCCAACGGGAACCGGTATCGGGTTGGCAACGGTCAAACGAATCGCGCGGTTGCATGGCGGCGATGTGTCGCTGGCGGATGTCTCCGGTGGGGGCGCGCGATTCGTTATTGCATTGCCCAAGGCCAGCGAATTGGTGCAGTTGAAATTGACGGATGACGTAGCGGCGTAGTGACGAACGCTGAAAGAGGACGGTGGGTTATGTCACGTGTGTTGATTATCGAAGACGAGTTGGTTCTAGCCAAGAATGTGCGCGACAAGCTGAAGGCGCACGGGTTTAAGCCGGAGATGCGTCATAACTGCGCCGACGGTTTGGCAGCAACGCGAAAGCTGCTGCCCGATGTCATCTTGCTGGATATTCGCTTGCCCGATGGCGACGGGCTCGACTTGCTACCGCAATTGCTGGATGAGGTGCCCTCGGCGCGCGTGATCGTAATGACGGCGCACGGTAACGAACGCATCGCCGTTAACGCGATGAAGGCAGGTGCCTACGAATATCTTACGAAGCCGGTCGAGTTGGATGAGTTGGTATTAGTCGTGCAGCGGGCAATCGACCAGCGGCAAGTGAACGACAATCTCGACTACTTGCGTCAACAGGAAGAATCCAATAGCGGGTTGGCATCGATCGTGGGCAACTCGCCAGCGATTACGAAGACCAAGGAAGCCATCGCTCGTTTGATTCAAAGCGACGTCCTGAAACTCGACGATCCGCCGACGGTTTTGATCACTGGCGAAACGGGCACGGGCAAGGATTTGGCGGCGCGGGCGATTCATTATGACGGCCCGCGCAAGCAGAAGCCGTTTATTCAGGTTAATTGTACGGCGCTGCCTGCAACGTTGTTTGAAAGCGAATTGTTTGGCCATGTGAAGGGGGCGTTTACCAGCGCGACGGGAGCCAAGCGAGGTTTATTTGAAGTGGCCGAAGGCGGCACGATCTTTCTCGACGAGATTGGCCACCTCGAACACGACCTGCAAGCCAAGTTATTACAGGCCATCGAACATCGTGAAATCCGGCCGGTCGGAGCGACGGAAACGCGGTCGATCGACGTCCACATTATCGCGGCGACGAACCGCGACTTAAACGAAGCCGTTGAATCCGATGAGTTTCGGCGCGATCTTTATCACCGGTTACGGGTCGTGCAATTTCACTTACCACCGCTGCGAGAGCGTAAGGGTGATATACCTGTTTTGGCAGATTTCTTTCTGCAAAAGCATTGCGCGCGTTTCAAGATGCCCGCCAAACGATTTAGTGACGCGGCGCGCGCTGGGATGGAGCGATATTCATGGAATGGAAACGTCCGGGAATTAAGTCACGTTCTGGAAAGCGCGATTCTGCAAACCGATGATCTGATCGACGTCAACCATGTGATGATGGGCGATCGCCAGTTCGGCGATATCTCCGAATCTCATATGGATGGTGATGTCAATCTCGCCTTTGGGGATGGTCGTCAGATTGTTCTGGATTTTGAGCGGGGCTGCCCGCCTCTCGATGAAATCGAAGCAGTGATCCTGTCGGCCGCGTACGAGCATACCGGTGGAAATCTCAGTCGAGCGGCACGCATTCTCGGCATCACTCGAGAGGCACTCCGCTATCGGCTGAACAAAGCGGCGGAGAATGCGGATCGATGCACCAGCAGCGGATAATCAGTCGGGTAATAATTGCGTTTGCGAGTCTCGCAATGGTAGAGCACGCCGCAGCGCAGGTTGTTTCGTTTGTCGATGGCATAGGTGATGCAAAAAGCTGTAAAGAAGAGCCAAAAAGGTAGCGCTTTAAAACCGTGCCGATTGAGCCATCCCACACTGCCACCCAACGCGGCTATCACCCACAGTGCGTTCCACTCTATCGGTAGATCGAGCCAAAACACGCGATAGCCTTGTAAGAGAGCCTCACCCGCGGCGAGAATGAGTAGCAGGCGTGACAAATACTGCGTACGGTCTTGCGGG
>JAUIHO010000173.1 GCA_030432035.1 Phycisphaerae bacterium | reverse complement strand
CCGGCCTATCGGGCGGCGGTGGCGCGACGCGTTTTGATGCACTAGAGTTGTTTCCGCTCGGCAACGGTCTGGGCTATGTCGACGATGTGGCGCTGGTGAAAGTGGAAAACGACTGTAACGACGACGGTACGCCGGATGATTGCGATTCTGACTGCAATCGCAATGGTGTTCCGGACGGTTGTGAGTTGCCAATGTTGTATTGGGCTAGCAACACGGGCAACGATATCTTTCGAGCCAATACCAGTGAACTCGCGGCCGAGAGCTTAATGCTGGGCCAGCAATTCCCTTTCGACGTTGCGATCGATGCCAAAGCAAGCAAGCTCTATTGGGTCGACTCGGGAGGCAATGTTCGACGGGCCAATCTGGACGGAGGCTCGGCGGAATTACTGCATTCGAATTCCGGCGAACTGTTTTTCGGAATCGCGCTTGATGTTCCTGCTGGGAAGATGTATTGGACTGTCACAGGAGTGCCCAGCAGAATTGTGCGCGCCAATCTCGATGGATCGCAGGTTGAAACGGTCGTTTCGGGTCTGCAAATGCCAGTTGGAATCGCGATCGACTCAATCGGCAGCCATGTGTATTGGACGGACAATTCTTCATCGTTGATTCAACGTGCGAATCTCGATGGAAGCAATATTGAAACGTTGGTTTCAGACGGATTGAGCGGGCCGGTCGCTATTGCCTTGGATGTTGCCGGCGGGCGGATGTATTGGACCGATCTTGCTAGCGGAAAAATTCAGCGGGCGAACTTGGATGGTTCGGGCGTTGAAGACTTGATCCCTGCGCCACAGTCAAATCCAACGGGTATCGCTTTGGATATCGCTGCGGGTCAAATGTATTGGACGGACCGGTTTGACAATTCAATTCGACGAGCGAATCTGGACGGCACCAATGTCGAAGATTTGATTTCAACAGGTCTGAACACGCCGGATGGCATCGCCGTGTACGTCCCTAGCGACTGTAATGCCAACGGTGTTCCCGACGAGTGCGAATTCATTGATTCGTTTACGTATCAACGGGATGATGGGAGCGGGGATCTTGAGTACGATTTACTGAATGAAGATGTCCTTTGGGTGAATCCGTTTACCGTTCAAACGGGCGATGAAGTAGTCACTTCCATCAGCATGGCTTGGGGGCCGTTTTTTCCCGATGGAACACCAGCCACCGTGCTTCTGTATGACGATCCCAATAACGATGACAATCCTGACGACGCCGTATTGCTCGCATCCGTCGAATTTACAAGTGAGTACTTCGGTCCCGATGTGTTCACGACAGTGGCGATACCGCCGACAGTCGTCGGTGCGGCAGGAGACAGTTTCTTCGCCGGCGTCACGACGTCCGTCACGTCTGGTTTCCCACTCGTGGCAGATACCAGCCCCTCTCCGGGTCAACAGACTTGGTTGGCCACTGCGCCATTGGGAAGTATCGATATCAACGATCTATCGAACAATAGTGAATTGCTTAGTCCAAACGGGCGCGTATGGATGGTGCGGGTTGGAACCGGAACAAGCGTCGATTGCAATAACAACGGCATTCCTGATGAATGTGAGACGGCGGAAGATTGTGACAACAATGGATTGTTAGACGTGTGTCAGACCGATTACGGCGACTGCAATGACAATGGCGTTCTCGATAGCTGCGATATCGCCGAAGCGACTAGCTTGGACTGCAACATGGATGGTATTCCGGATGAATGTTCCGTGTGCGATGGCTTGCAACTCGAAGTCGTTCTGGTAATGGATACTTCGCCATCTCTCATCGCGTATGCGGATGAAATCTGTTTGACCGTTCCACAACTCGTTTCAGATTTTGCCAATGAGGGCGTAAACCTGGATTTGACCATCCTCGGAATCACCGAAACGCCCTGGCCCTGCATTGACGATAGCATTGTCAACGCATATGGCGCGGCAGTGCCGGGGGATGGTTCGTGTGGGCCGCTGGATGACTTTAGCACGCCTGGCGTTCCAGCCGTTGCGCTTGCAGAGAACTGGGGTGCAGGAGCGGCAGTGGTTGCCGATTCGCATCCATGGCCTGCAGGTGCCAAGCGACTGATTATTTCTATTGCCGACGAAGGGCCATGTTATGGCAGTCCTTGCGATGACCCCGGTCCGGATCGCGATAGTATCAGCAATGCAATTACCATAGCGCAACTTAACGGTGTGAAGGCGTCGAGCCTACTGCTTAGCGCGCCTATTCCGAGTTGTGTTGCCGGATTGGCAGAGGATTTGGCCAATCAGACGGGCGGTTCGGTGCAGGAGATCGCTCAGCCGCCACAGGTGCTTGCGGCTTTGGAGGCAATCATCAGGCAAGCTTGTATCCGTGACGATTGTAATCAAAATGGTGTGCTCGACGAATGCGAAGGGTTCGTCGACTGCAATAACAACGGTATATTCGACGCCTGCGATATTGCCAGCGGCCTCAGTGAAGATTGCGATAATGACGGGTTGCTTGATATCTGCGAGCCTGGCGAAGATTGCAATCTCAATGGTATCGCCGACTACTGCGAAATCTTCGACGGCTCACTGCAAGATTGTGACGGCGATGGATTGCCCGATCCGTGTGCGATCACTGTTCAGTGGGACACCAATGAAATCTCAAACGCCACCGATTACGCCACCGACATATTTCTCGGCGATCTCGATGGTGATGACGATCTCGATGTGGTGACGACATCGTTCAATAGCGGCCTTATCGCTTGGCACGAGAACTTAGATGGTTTGGGTACGTTTGGGCCCGAGCAGGTGATCTACGGCGCAGCAGCCAGCGCGAATAGTGTGCACGTCATCGATATCGACGGCGATATGGATAACGACGTCGTGGCTTGCTGGGCCGGTGACGATACCGTCGCATGGTTTGAGAACGTTGATGGCCTCGGCACGTTTGGGCCGCCTATTCCGATCACAACACTCGCCGCCGGTGTGCAAGCAGTGTTTGCGACGGATATCGATGGTGATTCCAATCCTGATGTTCTATCAGCGTCGTTTTCGGACAACAAGATTGCATGGTATGAAAACACCGACGGCCTCGGGACGTTCGGTGTACAACAGGTCATTTCTTCAAATGTGAACGGGGCGCAAGCAGCAATCGCCGTCGACATAGATGGTGACACCTTTATCGATGTGGTCGCCGTCTCGTTCGATGATGACAAGGTCTCGTGGTTCCAGAATATCGACGGCTTGGGCACGTTCGGCCCCGAAGTTGTGATATCGAGCGTTGCGGATGGCGCATCGGATGTCATTGCCTTCGATGCCGATGGCGATACCGATATCGATCTGGCAGTGGCCGTTTCTGGCGATCAGCAAATCACCTGGTATGAGAACCTCGACGGTCTCGGCACCTTTAGCGGTCCGCAAGTCGTCACGAATGATGTCGATGGTGTTCAGGCGTTGGCTGCTGCCGATATCGATGGCGACGGCGATCTCGATCTGCTATCGGCATCATTCCAGGATGATGATGTTGCGTGGTACGAAAACACCGACGGCCTCGGCACATTCGGTTTTAAGCAGATAATCGCCGAGCGCAATGGTGCCGCCGGTGTGGTGGCCGGAGATATCGACAACGACGGCGACAACGATGTTGTCTCGTGCTCGTGGTTTGCGGATGATGTCACGTGGTATCGCAATGATGGTGAGAATGACTGCGACGCCAATGGCGTGCCGGATGAATGCGAAGTAATGGACAACGATTGCAACGCCAACGGCGTGCCCGACGATTGCGAATTGACCGACAACGATTGCAACTTCAACGGTGTGCCCGACGACTGCGAAGACAACATCACCGATTGCAACAACAACGGCTGGCTCGACTTGTGCGAGCTGGCATCGCCTCAGGCATCCTTCGTGGCGCTCGGCGATTTACCGGGCGGCCAAACGTTTAGTGCCGCCAATGGTGTATCGGCCGACGGCAACATCGTCGTCGGTCACACGCGCGTCGACGAAGGTCGGCTGGGATTCGTTTGGACGCCCGAAACCGGCATGTTTGGGATTGGCGAGATACCCGGCGGTGAATTCTTTAGCTCGCTTCGCCGTGTGTCGTCGGATGGACTCACCGCCGTGGGCTGGGCCGAAGCCGCTGTCGGGCAAGTAGCGATTCGTTGGACCGCCTCCGAAGGCATCGTGGTGCTAGGGCCTGCACCGGATGGAAGCATAAATGCTGTTGCCAACGACGTCAGTGCTGATGGAAGTTTCATCGCGGGGCGGGCTAATTACGCCGGCGATCGAATAGCGACACGCTGGCCGAGCGACCAAGTCGAGGAAAGCCTCGGTGAGTTACCTGGCGGAACAGATTTTAGCAATATGTGGAGCATTTCTGCCGATGGTACTGCGGCGGCAGGTTATTCCTCGGGCAGCGCTGGGCAAGAAGCCATCCTCTGGCGCGAAGGGATCGGTCTCATCGGCCTCGGCGATTTGCCGGGCGGCGCATTTGACAGCCAGGCGTTCGACGTGTCCGCCGATGGAACCGTCGTCGTCGGAGAGAGCATATCTTCCAACGGTCGCGAGGCATTCCGATGGACCGAATCGACCGGCATGGTCGGCCTCGGCGATTTGCCCGGCGGTTCATTTTCGAGCTTCGCGCGCGGCGTATCGAACGATGGAAAAGTAGTCGTAGGTACAGGCACGACTGACGCCGGGTCAGAAGCATTTATCTGGACTGAAGAAACGGGCATGTTGTCTTTGCAAGATTTACTTGTAAACAACTACGGGCTCGATTTGACCGGCTGGCAATTGACGGTCGCTTGGGATGCTTCTCCAGATGGGCAAATCATCGTGGGTCGTGGTGATAACCCGGATAGTAATCCGGAGGGCTTCCGCGCGATCTATAACCCCGTGCCGCGTGATTGCAATAACAACGGTATTCTCGATGAATGTGAAACTGCTGATCCATCCTGCTTGTGTGACGGCATTCCCGATAACTGCCCGACAGACTGCGACGGCTTCGACCGAGGTGACGTTGACGAATCCGGAGCAATTAATGTCGCGGACATCAGTGCCTTTGCAAGCGTTCTTGTCGCTCCGGAATCTGCTTCAATGACGGCGCTTTGTACGGCGGATGTTAATGAAGATGAAATTGTGAATGGAGCTGATATTGGTGGCTTGATTGCCTTATTAATTGGAAATTAACGTTTTGCAGAAACAGGAGTTACGTTGGGGAAACCGCGCGGGTCGAGTAGCGCTGTCCCAGAATGTCGGTCCCGCTCCAACCGGTTTGAACAGATTGAATTGAACATCGAGCCGCGTGGAACGGCTCAGGATCATATTTATAGTAGATAACTTGTAATCATATGTGGGCCGGTTTCCATGGCTTCGCCGATGCCAAGTGTGGCGCGATTGTGGCGTAGAGTCGCGTTTGACGGTGAAGACAACCAGCGATTCAAAGTTATCAGTGACGATTTGACTAAAGGTCTAGAATCTCGCCGGGTAAGGGCCCCCGGAGGTTTTTCAAAAGAAAACTCAAGAGAATCAAGCCTTTGCGAACAAACCCGCGCTATCTTCGGTGGGATACCCCGGAGGTAATAACTTCCACGTCTACCGGATTGAATGCGCAAGGTGGAATAGCGGTGACTGAGAATACGAATCGGTATCGCGTTCTAAGGAGACGAAACTGTGTGCCACCGTTCGACCTTAGTCGGATGACAACGCAGCTTGTATCATTGAGCGTTTCGTAAGCGCCAAGACACTGGCGCAAAAATGGGACTGCCCCAAGGCCACGGTATCACGACTGCTCAAGCGGGCCGTTGTACCAGCCCATTGTTTCGGCGAGTGTTGCAACGGTACCAAACGTTACCGACGACGCGATGTCGACGATTACCATCGCCGCATTGAATAGGCTTAACTCCTGATCCAGGCCAACGCCTCTACCCCGCATGGTCGGCATCAGGATGCAGGGCCCCTCGCTGAGGTGAGCAAGCAAATCGGGACTGATTCCCCCGTGCGACCCTGTTCAGAACTCTTGGAGCTCAGTCCTCAACCTGAGTTTCAAGTATTCCTCGCGTCAACGCGATGAGTTTGTCGGATCGTAGGCCAGCGCTTCGACCCAATTCTATCGCATCATCAATTGCTAGCAGTCGATGACGGTGCAGATAAACGGCCCATAAAGCACCTACACGATTAGATGATGCGCAATGAATGAGGATCGGCCCTCTTGTCGCGCTGAGCACGTTCTTCAGGGCATCTGCATCATCCAGGCCAAGTGAATCGGGCGTTACCGGTATCCTCACGTACTTCATGCCAAGGTGATCCACGAGTTCCGATTCGTCAAAATCGGTCTCAGCAATCTCACGATCACCCCGAATATTCACCACGACTTCGACGCCATTCGTTTTTGCGACTCTTAACCCGTCCGAAGTGGGTTGCCCAGCAAAGTAGAAATCCCCATCCCGAGCCAGATTCTTGATACCCTTCCAACCCTGGACCGGTTCTGCGTGTGACACTCTCGCGTCATTCAGTGATTCGGAACAACCGGGCATTAGAAAACTCGCAGGCACAATAAACACAAGCCAAGCATACAAGAGTCTCCGCATTCCGATTTTCTCCCGTTCACGAGATCGAGCGTTGTGGTTGCGTACGATCCACTTTTCCCATTTCGGGCCCAGTTGCTAGGTTAGAAATCAGCCGTCATCCGGTCAAACCAACCTGGCCATGTGATGCGGTGAATTCCCTCGGGGCCAAGTATCCAAGAACGCTGTGCGTTCGATCGAGATTGTAATGCCGACACCAGGCTTCGACCGTCTGACTGGCATCGTCCAACGGGAAAAACAAGTTCTTGTTCAAACATTCGGCATGCAGCTGACCATTGGATGTTTCAACCAGATCATAATCCGTGGGCTTTCCGGGAATTTGTTGCAACCGAGTGACGAAATGCGTTAATCTTTGGAGGCAATGGGTGGCAGCACTCCCACCACTAACAGTTGGAGGGAGGAGTGCTGTTTCAAGTGGGGAGCCCGGCCAACCAGAAATCGGTAAGCCGGGCTTTTCGCTTTTCGTCGCCCGCTAACATCCGACGAAGCGTCAATTCTTCCGCCATTCCTCGTTCGCGGACCTAGCTCACCATGTCCCATGAATTCAGACTGCGTCTTGGTTTAAGGGTTCATTTTCACGCGGCTCGCGCACGGTCTATCTCCGACTGGATTTGCCAGATCGGATTACACGGCCGCGAGGTAAATTTGCTTGACATCACGGCGGTGGGGGTGACCAAAATCAGGCCCGAGCCACGCGTATTAAATGCTGTGCACTGGTTGACTCGGTGCTTCACGGTTTCGAGTCTGCCGCTAATTGCGCCGTCGTAAGACGCAGCCCAAGTACCTTCTAGGGCAGCGTTTACGTACCGATTCCAGAAAGCAATATAGTTCTAATAATGAGCGAATAATTGCGCCTCGCTCGTCGGGTTCGGACCCCGGAAAGCGCATCATTTTTTCACGCGCCGTACATTCCAGCCCCGGATGATGAGTGAGTTGGATTGTAAGATAATCCTAGTCATCATCATTACTCGAGTCTTCCTCTTCTTCTGTTTCCTCCATTTCGATTTGATCGATTGCATCCTCCAAAGTAATGCCGGAGGCTTCTGATTTGATTTCCGATAGTCGATCCAACAGTCTATCAAACTCGTCCTCGTCCGGTTCGCCTGATTGCTCGTCCGCAACCAATGATCGCAGGCGAGAGATTCCGTCCAGAATTTTATCTGCCCTTGTATCGTTATCATCGAATGCTTCGCCGATACTGCTGCCGCCCTTCACCAGCAGGTTGAATTCTTGGGTTTCGCTTTCCGTTTGTCCCAGTCGATCTGGTGGCACGTTGTCGGCGATACCTTGGATAAACTCTCCGAAGCGCGCTTGGCCCAATCCGGGTCTGAGTTCTTCGATACCGTCGCTGATTTCGCCGAGGCGTACGCTGCCGAATTGCGATGCCGCATCGACGACCGCACGAGCGCGAGCTTTGAAGTCATTCAGCGCATTCCGCAGCCGGGCGTCGTTGGCGATCGGTCCGTCGGGATTGAATTGACCGCGTTTAGCCTCTTCAATTGCGCCAGTGAGTTGCTTATAGATTTCGTCGATCGCGTTGTGATCGCTAGGGTAGGGACTCGTGTCGTTCACGTTGGCATTTACCGGTGCCGGCCGCGCCGCGGTTTCATTCAACAAGGTTGCGTCTCGAATGATTCCAAATAGTTCCGCTGACTCACCAGGATCATCAAACCTGCGGGCCAATTCGATTGCAATTTGTTGACGCTCGAAATCCGAGAGCCAACCGCGATTGGCGACGGCATCCACCAGGTCTTCGAGCCGGCTCTTGGGCTCGTCGTCCATGTCGTCTTCGTCTTCGTCATCGGCGGTACCGTCACCGTCGTCGTCGAGATCCCACCGATCCGAAAGGCCGTCACTATCGGCGTCAGGATCGTCGTCGTTTTCAATCCCATCGCTATCGATATCGTCATCGTCGTCATTGTCGATACCGTCGCCATCGATGTCGTTATCGTCGGTATTCGGCTTCCCATCGCCATCAATATCGTCGTCTTCGGGGTTGAGGAGGCCATCTCCATCGATGTCGTCATCTACGACATTCGGGATGGCGTCACCGTCGGTATCTAGCGGAATTCGCGAGAGATCGAAGTCCACGCCGGCGCGGGAGAAGAGTAACGCCAAGTAAGCCAGTTCTTCGTCGCTCAGATGTTGTTCTCCTGTGCCTTCTGAATGAGGTGTTGCGTTTTGGAATACGGCTTCACCCGAATGTGGATTCGCGATCATTCCGGTCAGCAATTCTCCACCGGGTCCATTGCCGTTGGACGGTACGTTCGAATTACAGGCGAATAAAATGACGGTAGCAAGTATTAAGGTTGTTGTGACCGGGATTTTCGAATGCATGTTTGGCGTCTCGAAACGAATAGCGTCCGCGTTGAGGCTTCTTATCAGGATCGATTGATGATGGCCGATGTTCGGCGCTTGATTGTGAACAAGAACAGGAACGCGCAACTGTAAGTTACGGTTGCGCGTCCCTCTTGGTTGTTGTTAGTTAACGTCGATACTCGCCCGTACACGGATTTGGCACCCGGCACCGGATGAGATCGTATAGTCACGGTTTCCTGAAGATTCGGGGAAGCCATGCACCGCGTTATTGATACGCCCGATGACATCGTCTTCGTTGTGTCCGGCGCAGCCGTCGTTGTCGTGGTCGATGAAATCTCCGCTGCTCACGGTATAGGACTGATTGATTCTCAACAGAAACGTGGTCGAGGCGCTGATGCTGACTGAGCCACCTGCCTCGATGTTTCCATCTCTTTCTGGAATACATGGGAATGGCGCGAGCATGTTGATTGGCGATGCGGCACCGGGCGGTAGCAAGAACAAGCCGCCGCCTTCGAGTTCGATGCCGTGCGGGTCGGTCGGCGTACCATCGCAATCGCCGTCGATCAGAATGCTCACAAACTGATAGTTCACAAACATATCTGGCGTAAGTGGGTCGGACCCAAGCACACTCAACTCTTGGAAGTCGTTGCGCGTAGCGATCGGTGCGAATTGGGCATCACCGTCCGTATCTTGGTTGTTTGGATCTAGCCCAGCGGTACGCTCTTGTGCGTCATTCAAGTTGTCGCCATCGGCGTCTGCTGTAAACGGGCTAGACATGACAGTGTATGTGCCCTGTCCGGTGACTGCGACCGTCCAACTGGCTTCCAACTCGGTCTTATCGTCTATGCCATCATTATCCGTATCGCTCTTGCGTGGATCCGTCTCGGTGACTTGGCCCGGCGCTACGTAGGTACAGTTTACAGCTTCGGTGCAGCGCTGCGCGAATTCGTTTTCGATACCAGCAGGGAAGAAGCCGCGGTCGTTGTCGACATCGAGTTCATCAATGTCGTCGATGTCGTCACCGTCTGAGTCGATTAGGTTAGGATTTAGACCGTAGAGTTGTTCCATCAAATCGGGCAAGCCGTCATCATCGGAATCGGGATCGTTCGGGTTGGACGTTACGGTGCTGGTAACACCGTTGATTGTAATCATCCATCCGTTTAATTCTTCGTTGTCTGTCAAACCGTCTTCGTCGGTATCGAAGACGCTGCCCGAATCGGCAGGATTATTGGGGATGCTCCCGAGCACTTGTTCACGTCCGTCGGTGAGTCCGTCGCCGTCGGTATCACGGCGCAGCGGATCGCTGGCGTATAAGCGGTCGTGGAACGGGCGCAGAATGTCATCACCCTCAGGCGTGGTCGACATTACGCCGTCTGGGCCGGACACCACCACAGGCGTCTCGCGGCTCAGTGAACCGGTGCCCATTGCTTTTTCTTGAATATCGCCGGCAGCGGCGGCAGTGTCGGCAACGCCGTTTGGCCCGGCCACGATGGCTTCGTTGAGATAGGGGAGAAGCCTCACGGTTATGTTGTTGTCCGGGTCCTGATCGTCGTCGGCGAGAACAATGTCGTAGCCGTTTATCTCGTCGAAGTCAGAGATGCCATCTTCATCCGTGTCTGCTTTACGCGGATCGGTCTGGTAATCGCGTTCGACTTGATCTTCCAAGCCGTCAGCATCCGAATCAGGCCGGATCGGGTCGGAAAATGCTCGGCGCGGGTTACCTGGTATATCGACGATCCAGCCGGTGCGCACTTCGTCAAAGTCTAAGATGCCGTCACCGTCGGTATTGGGGTTTTGATCGGAGCTGCCGTAGAGATACTCGGTGCGGGCGAATAATCCGTCATCGTCTAGGTCGGCGACAAATTGCAGTGAGTAGCTTTCACCCGCCTTCAACACGATATCGTTGAAATCCGTACCGTCGGGAATGTTGACGGATGAAACAATCGCCCATGTCTTCTGCTCTTTATCGGCCGCCGGTGGTTCACCCGGAGCAGTCGCGGTGAACTCGACATCCGATTGTACGTCGCGCACGCGCGTGAGGAATTGCAGCCCCGATTGGGAATCATTAACCGTCCCGTACGAGTTCAGCACGGCTTGCGTTGGTGGTCCAACAGCGATGGGCATGTCATCATTTTCGACATGCTCGAAATCGAGGATTTCTTGCAGTGCCGTGGCCATGGTGATTCCCACCGAGCGACCCGATGCATCGAAACGACCGGCCGTTGCCACGCGATGCGATTCGACATCCCCGTTGCCGTAGTCGATCACCAATCCCGCCGTGCGATCGTTGATATCCTGCGAGCTAAAGGCAAACAGACGGCCCGCCTCGTCGCGAATATTGAAATTCGCCAGTTTGATGGTTAAGGCCTGCGGGGCAGCTCGTAGTTGCTCGGCCACGTTTGGAAATATCTGAATGTCACGGAAGATAAACGGGCCGCGGTCGCTATCGAAGGGGCCGAGATTGAACTGTTGATCGTCGCCATCGATGGAGCGTTCCGACAGCATGGTAGCCAGGGGAATATCAACACGTTGAATCGGGTCGCGCACGAATGCGGAAAGCTCTACATCACTAATGGTGAATGCGACGTCGCCAAAATTGGAGATGGTG
>JAUIHO010000172.1 GCA_030432035.1 Phycisphaerae bacterium | reverse complement strand
AGCCTCGCCGATGCCCACGTCCCGGGCCTGAACTTCGGGCCCGACCACGCGGCGATCGTCCGCACCGATACGCGCGATGTGTTGGGCATCGTGGGGAGCCGCTACACGCCGGTTCAGAACGCCGAGAAATTCGGGTTCTTCGATCCCATCGTCAACGACCTGAACATTGACGGACGTACTAAGGTCGCCAGTGGGAATATGGGCGGTTACCTGCGTCGACACGAAGTCGCTACCGGATTCGGCATTGCCATTGCTCGTGGTCACGTCGACGGTTACATCCGACGAGTGTGCAAAGTTGAGCGTAATCAAGAACGATAAGGTGCCCGCGGCTTCATCATCGGATGTATCGCTGATGGCAAGGCTCGGTGGAATGACGGCTTCAAACGCGCCGATATCACAGCCGTTACCGTTCGGTCGTTCCACGTCACGCTGGTCAGACGCTACATCGCATTCATCGACTGGTATCGCGTCGACGGCCGGGCTGTTAAACGGCAGCGCGTGCGTGAAAGAATTCCCCCCATTATCTGAAAGCGGTTCCAACATCGGGTCGGCGGCGAAGCTGGAAGGTGCGGAAATACACGAGCCATCGTCGGTGAGGTTATGTCCCAAGTCGTTAACGGTTGCACTCTCGACCGCACATCCACCGTTCGCCAACAAGTTGCGTGTTAGGGTCAGCGTCGCGCCGTCTGATACATATACGCCGCCGCCGTTCGCCCCTGCGCTGTTAGCGCTCATCGTGACATGGTCGAGCGTGATTCGACCGCCGGTGTTGTCACAGTAAAGTGCGCCACCGCTGCCATCGCATGCGTTATTACTCAGCGTACAATTGGTGAACGTAAGCTTGCCGTTCGGGGCAATTACAGCTCCACCGTTCGCGTTGGGTGCAATGTTGTTTACGAGCGTGCAGCGTGACATCGCGAGTTGACCGCTTTCGACGCGCAGCGCACCACCGCCGTGGGCGTCAGATTGACCGTTGGCGAGCGTAAGTTCGTTGATGGTTAAATTGCCGGAGAGATTGACGCGAATAAATCGCATCGCTGGGCTGTCGGCGGCCCGCGTTAGCGTCGCGCCGTTACCGTTTATGGTGATCAGGCCTGTGATAGACGGTAGGGCGGATGGGCCGTTAACGTTGGTTGCAGCGATCGTGAATTCATAACGACCCCCCGGCGCGAGATTGATCGTGTCGGCAAAGATATTGTTGTTGGCTGCATTGACCGCGGCAACGAAACCAACGACATCACCATCGGCGACGTTAAACGTAGCGGCGCGCGCGGGCAATTGGATTGTCAATAAGAGCGCGGCAGAGAATCCTGCCGCAGTGCGTTGCGATAGCATAGATATAACCCGCTCAGGCCTTACCCAACTCGTTGTTGCACGCGTTCCTCGCTGCGCGCCTGGCCACCGGTCTCTATGCTGCCTCATCGTTTCTGTTAATAGAAAGCTACAATTCATCATGCTGTGATGCATGGAGAAACTAGGAAACGACCGGATAACGCAGGGCCGTTGGCAACTCGTTCTGAAGCGCGAGGAAAGATCGCGTGTCGCCTCCGCTCGCGGATTCTGATAACGTAAGCCGCATGTACGATGAAACTCGACCACCGCCGCCGCTGGGCTACCCGGATAAGACGCGTCGCAATTGGGCCATGATCGCGCATCTTTGCGGCTTGGCTTTTTTAACGGTTCCGTTGGGTAACGTGGTCGGACCTTTGCTGATTTGGCAGATCAAGCGGGAAGAGTTGGGAGAGTTCGTCGCAAGCAACGCACGCGAAGCGCTCAACTTTCAATTCACGTTTGTCGTCGTGATTGCGTTCTTTGCGAGCATGAACATTTTGCCCGCCGTCGGCGGCATCGGCACGTTCTCGCTGCTGATGATCGGGGCCGTTTCATTGGCGAACGTGTATTTCTGTTGCATCGCGGCGATCGAGGTGAATAAGGGCGAGGTTTATCGCTATCCGTACGCCCTGCGCCCATTTTGATATGAGCCAATGACTATGAACAAACGCTTCCAAATCGGCATCATGGGCGCGAGCGAGGCTGACGCGACGTTGCAAACGCTCGCCGAGCAAGCGGGGCGCGCCGTGGCCAGCGTCGGCGCGGCGCTCGTTACGGGTGGGCGCGGCGGCATTATGGAAGCGGCGTCGCGCGGTTGTGCGGAAGCCGGTGGCACGGTCATCGCTGTGACGCCGTACACCGACATGTATCAGGTTAATCAGTGGGTGCACTACGTCATACCGACGGGCATGGGCTGGGCGCGCAATTGCATCTCGGCCATTTCCGGCGATGTGATCATCCTCATCGGTGGTGCCGCGGGTACGCTGAGTGAAGCCGCGTTTGCGTGGGTCTATAATCGGCCAGTGGTGGCGCTGACGCAGTCGGGCGGTTGGGCCGCGAAGTTGGCTGGCGAACGGATCGATCATCGGCGCGAGGATGTAATCGTGGACTGTTCGGATATCACGCAGCTCGAGTCGATTCTGAAAACGCAACTCGCACGCATCAAAGTCCCTGACGGGCCGCCGCGTTGGGAATGAGCCGACGTGATGGGTATTTTCGATTTTATCTTTAAGCGTAAGCAGCGACGCCGCGCGCGAGTTGTCGCCGAACCGTTCCCGTCGGAATGGCGACCTTGGGTCGTCGACGCGGTGCCGCGTTTCGCGCTTTACCATGATGCTGATAAGAAAACGCTCGTCGATGCGATCAAGATTTTTCTCGCTGAAAAAGAGTTTCGCATCTTAGGCGACTTACCCGAAGTCGATCACATTAAAGTGACCGTGGCGGCGGGGGCCTGCCAACTGCTGTTGGGCATCCCCGAGTTGGATATCTTTCCGCGCCTGCGTGAAGTGATCGTATATCCGCACCACTTCACGCAAACGACCGAAGCGATCGGCCCCGATGGTCGGCCCTATCAAATCTCGCAAACGCGCGCGGGTGAAGCATGGCTGCGCGGCCCGGTCATTCTTGCTTGGGATAGCGTCGCGCGTTCGGTGGCATCGCCGGGCGACGGCTATAACGTGGTGATTCACGAATTTGCACACATACTCGACATGCAGAACGGTGCTGCTGATGGCATTCCGCCGCTGGCGACCAAGCAGGATGATGAGGTTTGGTTGAGGGTGTTTTTCGAAGAGTTTCGGATGTTCGTTGCGGATCAGCGGGCCGGTCGGCGCACGTTGTTAAACCCGTATGGTGCGACGGCACCGGCGGAGTTTTTCGCCGTCGCGTCGGAGCATTTCTTCGAGCACCCAGAGCGGCTACATCGTCACCATCCGCGCGTGTTCGATTTGATGCGACGATTCTATCGGCCGCCGGAGACGCGTTAGCGTGATTTCGTTGTTTTGCGCCGTTTGCTCTTCGTCTTTTTCGATTTCTTCTTCGTTGCCGACTTGGTCTTCGCCTTCTTGTACGGCGTTGAAGTTTTTTGCGCAGTCTTTTCCAATGCGGCGGCCAACACGTCTTCAACGCGCTGCACCGGTACGAACTTGATTTTGTTGCGAATCTCTTCCGGCACTTCGACGAGATGCCGTTCGTTGCGCGCGGGGATGACGATCGTCTTAATGCCCGCACGATGCGCAGCTAGCGCCTTTTCTTTGAGCCCGCCGATGGGTAATACAAGACCGCGCAGCGTGATTTCACCCGTCATACCGACATCGCTGCGACAAGCGCGGCCCGTGAACAGCGACACGATGGCAGTAAACATCGCCACGCCCGCGGAGGGCCCGTCTTTGGGTATGGCCCCTGCAGGCACGTGAATGTGTACGTCGCGCTCGGCAAGTTTCTTTGCGTCAACGCCGAAGTCGGCCGCGCGCGAGCGCACAACGCTCATCGCGGCCATGGCGCTTTCACGCATGACATCACCAAGCTGGCCGGTTAGTTGAATATTGCCGCGACCGGGCATGGCCGACGCTTCGACAAATAGAATCTCGCCGCCAAAGGGCGTCCACGCCAACCCTGTTACCACGCCGGGGCTGCTGGTACGCAACGCTAACTCGGGTTCGTATTTGATGGGGCCGAGGACATCTTCGACGATTTCCGGCGTTACCGTCTTTTTGATTTTCTTCTTTTCGGCAACTTGCGCGGCCAAGGCGCGACATACCGATCCGATTTCGCGTTCGAGATTGCGCACGCCGGCTTCGGAGGTGTACGACTCGATGATGCGCTCGATGGCTTCGTCGGTGAATTTGATACTCTGCTTTTTCAAGCCCGACGCTTCGATGCGGCGCGGAATCAGATAGCGTTTGGCGATATAGCTCTTGTCATGCAGTGTGTAGCCTGCCAGTTCGATCACCTCCATGCGATCGCGCAGAGCATGCGGCACGCGGTCCATATAGTTGGCGGTGCAGATAAACATCACGTTCGACAAATCGAACGGCACGCCGAGATAGTGATCCTGGAAGCTATTGTTTTGTGCCGGGTCGAGCACTTCGAGCAACGCCGATGCCGGGTCGCCGCGGAAATCGCTGCCGATTTTGTCTACCTCGTCCAACATCAACACGGGATTGTTGGAACCGGCCTTGCGAATCTCCTGAATCACGCGACCCGGAATCGAGCCGACATACGTGCGGCGATGGCCGCGAATATCCGCCTCGTCGCGCACGCCGCCGACCGACATGCGAATAAAGTTGCGCCCCAACGCACGTGCGATGCTGCGACCGAGCGAGGTCTTGCCGACGCCGGGCGGGCCCGAGAAGCAAAGAATCGTACCCTTGGGATTGAGTTTGCGAACGGCAAGGAATTCGAGAATGCGGCGTTTGATTTTATCGAGGCCGTAATGGTCTTCGTCGAGGATTTCGCGTGCGCGTTTGATGTCGATCTTGTCGCGCGTCGATTTCGACCACGGCAGTTCGCACATCCATTCGAGGTAATCGATGATGCCGCTGTAATCGGGAGATCCCTGCGGCGTGCGTTGCAGCCGTTCGAGTTCGCGCAACGCTTCCTTTTCCACGGGTTCGGGCATCTTGGCTTCGGCGATGGCCTCGCGTAAACGCTCGGCTTCGTTGTCGCGGCCATCGGTGATGCCCAGTTCTTTCTGAATCGCCTGCAATTGTTCGTGCAGGTAATACTCGCGCTGGGTTTTATCGATTTCCGATTTGACCTGATTGTGAATCTTGTTGGAGAGTTCGAGGATTTCGAGCTGCGTGGCCAGTGCGCGATTGATCTTGCGCAAGCGGCTGCCGATGTCGAACGTTTCCAATATTTCCTGCTTGTTGACCAAATCCATCGACAAGTTGGCGGCGAGAAAATCAGCAAGCGCGCCGGGCTTTTCGATGTTCTCCATAATCGTCGGCGCTTCTTCGGGCACGCCGGGCGTTAACTCGATCACGCGTCGCGCCAAGCGTCGCGCCGTTTCGACCAACGCGTCGATCTCCGTCGTCTCTTCGTACTGATCTTCGCGGGTGTGCGCCTTGGCCACCAGATACGGATCGGTTTGCAACATCTCTTCGATGCCGAAACGCGTCAGGCCGTGCACGATGATCGATTGGTTACCGTCTTGTAGGTCGAGCCGTTTGAGAATCGTGACGACCGTACCGACGCGATACAAGTCTTCGAGGCCGGGGTCTTCGACGTTGCTCATACGCTGAGCGGCGATGCCGAGGATCTTGCTGTCGCCGTACACGGCTTCAACGAGCTGCTTCGACTTCTCCCGACCGACCGTCAGCGGCACGATGGTGCCGGGGAACACAACCGTATCTTTGACGGCGAGCACCGGCAGCGTGTCGGGAATTTCGCGCGAGATCGGTTTCTCGTTTTCGTCATCGCGCCCGAGCAGCGACGTCATCGTCGGCTCGAGTTCGCTCACGAGTTCGTCGATTGACTCGTCGGTCAAATCCGGCGCTTCGGGTTCGGCGTCGGTATCGGGCAAGGCAAAGAAAGGGCGTTCGTTTTGGGCGTCGTAGCGGCTCATGCGCGCCTCCTCGTGGTCGAGTCTAGGAAGCGGCTGCCTGCGGGTCAATTTTGGCGCTTTGGGCATACACCGTTTCGATTTGGGATAGTTGCTGTAGAAGCTCGTCCGATGGCTCGCCGTTTTCGATGATAACCAACGGTCGGTGGTTCCGTTCGCAGACGAATTGCAGCGGATTGACGCCGTCGGCCGGTGTCGATCCGCCGATGGTTAAAGCTTGGCGAATCTGTTCCGAATCGCGAAAACACAACGACGCGACGCGGTGGCCCATTAATGAAAAGAAACTCGCCGACGGTCGGCGAGCACTATCCAACGGTGGGGCAGATGCGACGACCCACGGCGAATTCGCCTCGTCGATCAGGTGCCGCAGTTCGCGTGGCGTCGCCGGGTAGCCGTGTTCGCCAAGCGACACGTGAATTCGTACGGCAGCCATGCCGCAGTCGAAGCGCAGGTTGGTGAGCAGGTCGACCAAGCGGTGAACGCGGTCGTCGTCGGAAGTTGCACTTTCTTTGGCCACATGTGGAAGGAATAGTTCACCGACGTTGGCGTCGCGTAATGCTGGCAGGCAGTCGACCAACTGATTGCGAAGCTCAAGCCGCGCATCCACATCGTCCGTGTCTACATACCGATCAATCCAGCCGTTTAACCGAAGCGCTGTCGGCTGTTTCTGTTCGATCCCGCTACTCGACGATTGCAACTCCGCTGCGCAGCGGGAAAGGTCGACCGAAGAATGCGTGTCGAGCGACCAGAGATTACCAACAGCGACGGACGTTCGTCGCGATTTGAAATCGGGCGTGAGAGCGATCAGGCTGGTCAATTGCATGCTGGACATACCGCGAAGTGTAGCACGAAGCCGCAACGTTTGTCGTCATCGCGGCTGGTACGTTGAATGGGGCGTCCGCAGCGCACAAAAAAAGCCCGTTGCAACGCACGAGTGCATCGCAACGGGCCAGTTGTTAGTTAACGAAAGTTTTCGGCTTACTGATTCAGCAACGCGTCAACCATGCCGGGGATATCCGCCGTGGTCAGCGTGCCGCTGTTATCAAAGTCAACCGAGCAAAGCTGGCTGGCCGAGATCGAACCGCCAAGGTAAGCATCAACCATCAAGCCAATGTCACGACCGTCAGTCGAGCCATCTTCATTGATGTCACCCGCGTTAGCGCCCGGGCAGAAAGTTTCGTCGCAATCGTCCATCAACCCGTCAAAGTTAGCGTCGAATTGCGTGCCCGCGGCCAATTCGCAACCATCGCTGATACCGTCGTTGTCACAGTCGGACAATGTGCCCGTCTGACAGCTATCCGGAATCGAGTCGGGGCGTGCCTTGGCACCCGTGTCGGACAAGAAGGCTTCGATATTTGCGAAGTCATTCTGCGTGAAGTTCACGAATGCACCGCCCGGGTGATCGGTCGGCGGCAACAACTTGTTCGATACGAACGTACGGTCGCGACCGCGAATGTTCGGACCCGGCAGGCCGGGGCCACCGGTACCCATCGGGCCGTGACAACCAGCACAGAAGCTGCCGAGGATTGCCATGCCGCCTGAAGGATCGCCAACCGGGCCACCGTCACAGTCAGTTTCGGTGCCGGCTGCAATGTCGCAAGTATCGGGCAAGCCGTTGTTGTTACAGTCGCCGACTGCACCATTGGCGATATCGAGTGCGTCGTTTACGCCGTTGTTGTCGCAGTCGCACGTTTCGACGCCGGTTTCGCATTCATCGGGCAAACCGTTGTCGTTACAGTCGAACACGGCGCCGCTCGCGATTTCGTCAGCATCGCTGAGACAGTTGACGTTACAGTCATCGATGATGACCGGTGCAATGAGGAATGCATCGATACCGGCCTCGACCGTTGACGGCGTGCCGCTATCGTTGATCAAGAACATGACAATTGTGTTCGCCGACGGTGTTACGCCGCGCGAGTTCAGCTCGGCCGGATAGAAATCGCGCTGTACCCACTGACCGGCAGTGTCGGTGTTATGAATCGCGATCGGGAAGAACGGGCCGGATGAACCATTGTTGCTGACCAAGACCTGCAGGCGATCGACGCCGGATTGATCGGCTAGGCCAAGATAGTAATGGTAGCTCAGCACGAACGGACTCGCCGACGTATCGACGGTCGGTGAAATCAATGCCGCCGTACCGTTATCGACGTCTTCATTGACGAGGCCGGTGACGTAGGCGCTGCCGCTGCCGTCGCCATCAGTGGTGGGGTCGAAGGTCGAACCAGGATCATCGACGGGTACGCCACGTTCCCAAGCACCTACCACCGGACCAAACGGTTGTGAGGTCCACCCCATGTCCGTTTCGAAGTCGTCGTCTAGCGCTGCAGGAGCGAGGTTCGGCGTCTTGTCCTGACAGTTACAGTCGCATGAAATACCATCCGGATCTTCGCATTCTTCGCCCGGATCGAGCACGCCGTTGCCACAGCTATCTTCGGTTGCTGTGGCGGAAACAATCTTGTAGATCGTGCCTTGGTTCGACACGATATACATTTCGCCGTCGGCATCTTCACCGAACGAAACGATCGAGCTAATGCCGCCACCACTGGTGGGTTGCAGATCGATCGTGCGATCCTGGAAGTCCACGACGCTGCCGTTATCCATCTTGAAGCTACGGATGTAATCGCCGCAGAAGTCGGCATAGAAATACGTGCCGGACAACGCCGGGATTTCGCAACCGCGGTACATGAAGCCACCGGTGATCGAGCAAGTGCCGGAAACACCGTGTTGTTCGACGCGAATCGGGTCAGTCAGGCCGCTGCCGCCCGGGTCGCAGCCGACGTTGCCGTCTTCGAGGCTCGGTGCGGCGATGTTACCTTCGCGACAGTCCCAACCGTAGTTCTCGCCGCCAGTGCTGGATGCAGGCTGGCGATTAATTTCCTCTCGCGCGTCCTGACCGACGTCAGCGATGTACATGTCGCCCGTGTGGCGGTCAAAGCTGAAGCGCCACGGATTGCGGAGACCCTTGGCCCACACTTCCGGCAGCGTCATGCTGACGGGGTTGTCGGCAGGGATGTAGTTGTTGCCGGGGTTATCGACATCCAATCGCAACATCTTGCCCAACAAGGACGATTCGGATTGAGCTCGCTCGAACGGATCGTCCGCTGCGCCACCGTCCCCCAAGCCGAGATAGAGCATGCCATCCGGGCCGAAGGCGATCATGCCGCCGTTGTGGTTGGGGAAGTCCTGCGGGATTGTGCGAATGATGACTTCGCTCGTGTCGTCGGCGATGTTCGGATCGACCGAGACGGTATATTCAACCAGTTCCGAATCACCATTGGTGTTTGTGTAGCTGACGTAGAACTTACCGTTGTTGGCATAATCCGGGTGGAACGCCATTGAGAACAGGCCGCGTTCACCGCCGGTGCTGATTTTGGTCGCGATATTCAGGAACGGGTCGATAAGCGTGTTCCGCGTTGCCGTATCGATAATGCGAATGGTGCCAAACTGTTCGACAACGAAGAGACGCGAAGTATCTCCCGGGGCCGCCGTGACGTATACCGGCGTTGAGAAACCGTTGGCGTATTCGACCGTGGTGATTTCGCTGCCGGCTTCACACTCATCGGGGAAGCCGTTGCCGTTGCAGTCGGTGCTATCGCCATTGGCAATATCCTGATCGTCGAGGATGCCGTTCTCGTTACAGTCGGCGATCACAAAGGCACCCACCGGCGCCGTCATGCCCGCCGAGACCGTGTTGGGCGTACCTGGCTTGAACAAGCCGAATTCGAGCGTGCCGGTTGCCGGTGAGACGTTCACATCGAATCGGAAGTTGTACATCGTGCCCCAGCGCAACGCGTTGGCGTCGGGGTTTTCGTTGAACGTTTGCGTCGACCACGTGATGCCGTCGCTCGCGACGGTGGCCGTCCAGTCGGTGCCGTCATACGGTTCACCGCTGTGGTAGTCGACGTCGTGGAATTCGATGTTTTCAACCAACGCGCCGGAGGGCAGCGGAACTTTAAAGCTTCGCACGGCGCGATCCGAGTTGAGGTTCTGAACGGCATATTCGTAGTGATAGTTGCCGTTACCCAAATCGGTCGCTTCCACGGCTACGATGAGCAGGCCTTCGTTCGGCACTCGCACGTCGAGTTCTTCGACGCGTGCGTTCGTGTCCTGCCATGCGCGAATACCAGCCTGCTCACGCTGTGTGGTGCCGGCTAGGCTAAAGCTCCAACTCGTGCCGGAGCCGCTGATGTTGATCGGGCGGTAGGACTCGTTGTTGTCCTGGTTACCAGCAGCCGAATCGTCCTGCGTGACGTATTGTCCCGTCGTGAAGAATTGGGCGGGGCCAATGATCGCGGGGTTGATATCGTCGATGTGTACTTGTGTTCGCTTATAAATGTTGTCGCCGGAGACATCTTCCATGAAGTGCGGACTGGCGAACACACCGGTGTGCGGGTTGACTTGGAATTTGGGGCCAAGGCCATCTTGCGAACCGTTGAGGCCGGCACCGTACGGGTCGGAACAGCCTACGCCAAGGTGGTTGGAACAACCGCCACCGAACGGCGAACATGGTGGACAAACGTCTTGTTGAAGTGCACAAAATCCGTGCTTCAACCAAGCTTGACCGATTTGCTCGAAGCGAGAGCTTCCGTCTGGCATCGCGCGGTAGCGAAGCAGGTTCTGGCCTATGACCGGATGAAGGTTTTGATCGGATTCGTCGATCCAGCTCAGGATTTCGTCACCGACGTTACAAGATGTCGTTCCAACCGAGTATGCCGTGATGTTGCCGACCGTGCCCCAGCTCGTAATGTTGTGCAGGTCGCCGACGATCACGTCGGGGCCGATCACGCCGCGCGGTGCACCGGCGGGAGCGGGGCGGTCTTCGCGAGCTTGGTTGAGTGCTTCCGAATAAACGACATCGAGATTGGCATCGATGTTTAGCGTCGCTACCGAAACGCCCGCCAGCTTGGCGTCGCCAAGTCGGTCGGCAAGGTCTTCACTAATGCGAAGTGCACCGACGTCGAATCGCAGGCTGCCATCGACGGTTGAGAACGCGCCGTGCGTATCGTCGCTGCGCAGCATGACTTTGCCGGTCTTGGTGTCGACGACGGCGACGTACTTTTCATCGTCCTGATGAATGGTCAGCGTCATGCCTTCCAGCACGACAGCAGTATCTCGTGACGCAATTCGCAACGATTGTTCGTGTGCGACATTGCTGAACAACACACTGAGATCTTTGTTCGTTACGATGGACGCGTTTGCATCGATTTGAAGCGCGGGTGACAAGCGATCCAACTCGCGCGTTGTTTCGCCATCCAAAAGCTCGAGCGTTAGGCCCGCCTTAGATAAACTGCTTTCATCGAAACGCACGCGCGTTTCGCCCGTCGCATTGGACCACTCCGTTTGGGCCCATGCGGCGGATGCCGTCATCATGGCGACCGCTAAGGTCGCAGCTACAGAAATCCGTTTAATCATGCCTTGCCTCCAAAGTCAGGCTACTCGAATGAATGAGATGATCGGGAAGGAACGGGTTCAATTGAATCCGTAATCTCGTAAGCGATTTTCTTGGACAGTCCCTACGGCCAAGGTGCAACTTGGCTGGGGCAGCGCACTATTTGCGAGATAGTCTTCTGCGAACTGCCGGGCGACGGGAATTCT
>JAUIHO010000171.1 GCA_030432035.1 Phycisphaerae bacterium | reverse complement strand
GCCCCCGCCCAAAGAGAAAGACGAGCAAAGCCAGATCGGTGCGGGGTTGATACGCACGCTCAAATGGCTCGGTGCCGAACCGGCCCCCGAGAAAGAAACGCCGCCGGCAACGACTCAACCGGCAGCCACCACGGAAAACGATTCGGCAGCTAACGAATCGGAAGCATCTTCTAACAAGTGAGCGCAACGCGCCATCTGGTCGGCGATGGCAACCACTTCATTCTCGGTGAACGCGCCGGCTTCGTATGCGACAAGTCGGCCGGGCAGTAACTCCCACGTGCGGTCGCGCGACTGTTGCGTGAAGAACTGTCGCAACTCGTTACTGAGAATGCCCGTCCAGTACTCGTCATCATCCGTTAGGAAATCGTGCGGCGAGCGCGGGGTATCATCGTCGCGGGCGGAGAGCCCTTCGATCGGCGTTAAACGGCGCAGTCGCCCGGACGCAAGCAATACCGGTTCGCAAGTGAGAATGGCATAGCGTGCCAGATGCTCGACATCGATCACGGCGACGCGCCACGAGTGCATCGCCCGGTTCGACTCGGTCCCGGTCTCGAAGACGTAGGACGCGACGCGCACACCGTTGGGCGCTTCGTAGATGTAGCGAAAGCGGCGGCTATGGCCGATCTGTGCCAGCGCCGTCTCTTGCAATTCGCGACGCATCCGCGACCGCCCGCGATCAAGAGCTTTGAGGTTGTATTTGGAGGCGAATCGGCCGACGCGGGAATCTTCGCGCACGCGACGCCAGATGACCATCACGATGGTGACCAGCACGCCGGCGATGCCTACGAGTATCAGGCTTTTCGTCAAGGAACTTCGACCGTCGATTGAGTGTTAAGGTGCAAACGATATCGGCGCATCAATCGCGGCGATCGCGCGACGGCTTATCGGTGCCGTTCTCTTTCTTGTCGGCATCGTCACCTTTTTCATCGGGTTTGTCACCCTCTTTCTCGTCGTCGTCGAAGATCGATTTTTCCGGCTCGAATTTGGGCAGCAAACGCACGCCGTAATCTTCGGCCGGAATCTTGAGGCTGCCCATCCATTCGAGAATACGCTTGTAGCGTGGATTCTTACGGTTATTGAATGGCGCTCGATACTTCACATCACCCGGATGGCGGTTTTCGACCGATACCTGATCGGGTTCCAGCAAATAATTCGCCAACAGCGAATTCTGCGGTGCATTGCGATTGATCATCATGCCCGACTCGTTGGCGAAATCGCTTAGCACGATGAAATTCGCGTACATCGTTCCGGGCGCGCGCTTGGGGTCGTTGAATAGTCGGAAACCGTAGGCCTCCTTACTCAACGAGTTGTGACAGCCGCCGGTGGCGCAACCACGCACGATAAACGGGAGCACGTTGCGGCGAAACTCCGTGAATACGTCGGGGTCGCTTCGGATCTCAACGCGGTCTGCGAATTTAGATCCGGTGTACTTCGCGATGTAGTGCACCTTTTGGGCGGGTGTGAGCTTCATAAACTCGCGCTGCGTTGCTTCGTCGCGAAAGTCTTCGTGGCCGGACATTTCCAAGAGGAAGTCTTGCGCCAAGTTGCGCGATATTTCGACCGAGATACTCTCGACTTCATTCACGTTGCGCATCGCATTCATTTCCATGAACCGGATGCGGCTGATCTCTTCTTTGCTCAACGGACGAATCTTGGGCGCGTACTTGCCCTGATCGTCCGGCTCGTCTTCAGGAACGTAATCTTCCCACTCCTCTTCTTCCTTGTCCTTGTCGCCCTTCTTCTTTTTGCCCTTCTTGTCTTTGGACTTGTCGCCGGCGTCCTTATCCTTGGGCTGATCTTCCGGCTGCATGCTCGCAAAGCTCGTGCTACCCGGCTCTTCGACCGGCGCAGCAACGACCGTCGCTTGGCTTTCCCACCAGAGCAAGCCGCCCACGACGGCGACGAAGAGCAATACGCTCGATTTCTCGATCCAATTCAACATCTCGGAACCCCTTTTTGAGATTCTTAGGTTGCCCGGCGGCAACGCCATTCCAACGAGCGTCGGCAATACCGCTCGCGAAGTTATAATCCACCTTTCATTATACGACCGGAAGGGCCTTATTCGCCATGCAAGAAACGCCGCCGAATCCCGATTCCCTCGTCGCATCGCCGTTTATCCGTGCCCTTATCGGCAAAGAGGTCGTTCTCGATACGGCGGGGCCCATTACGTTTCTCGGCCGGCTCGTCGAGCTCGAACCCCACGCCTTTATCCTGACCGACGCCGATATTCGCGACAGTCGCGAGGGCCACGTGACCAAAGACAAGTACATTTGCGACGCACAGGCCCACGGCATCCAACCAAACCGCAAGCGGCTGCTGGTAATGGCGGCCAGCGTGATCAGCATTTCGGCGTTGGATGACGTGGTCGGCGAATAAGAAAACGTTTAGGTGAACGCAAGACGCAGGCAAGCTTTCCTTTTCTCGCGTAACCGTAAGCAGAGTTTTGATACGAGACAATTCTTGTTGCGTTCGCGGCTTGGAAACGAGAATTCGTTGAGGGAACTTTTCGGATTCGTCGCCGCGGGGACGCGGCGGCTCTGATCGGCAATCTGCCGAGGCGATTTGCACACCGCGTTACCCGTCACGACATCTGTGAAACAGCGGCGGATAGCGTCAGACCTATCTCCCCGCGAATGACGAGATCGGCATAGGAATCGAGCGGCGTCTTATCGCGATTGAGGATGACGAGCTTTGCACCGTTGCGTTTGGCGGTCGCTGGCACCTCATTGGCCGGATAGACCACTAAGCTCGACCCGATCGCGATCATCAAGTCGCACTCCCGCGCTCGTTGCATCGAGTCCATCAACACATCCGCCGGTAACGCCTGCCCAAACGAGACGGTCATCGACTTCATGATGCCGTCGCATGCGTCGCAGATTAGTTCGAGTTCGTCGGCTTCCAAGCGCGGCTGCAACTCGGCAGCCGTCCAGCGCTTGTCGCATTCGAGACAGTGCACCTGCATCGCTGTGCCGTGTAACTCGAGAACGTGGGTGCTGCCCGCGCGCTGATGCAACTCGTCGATGTTCTGTGTGACGACGACCTTGAGTTTTCCGCGCTGCTCCAATTCAACGAGAGCGTTGTGGCCTGCGTTGGGATTGGCGGCGAGCATTTGCGGCACGCTCTCGCGACGAATGGTCCAATACTGTCGCCGCGCGTCAGCATGTCGCAGAAAATCGTCAAACTCAACGGGCTGATACTTCGACCACACGCCGCCGGGGCTGCGGAAATCGGGAATGCCGCTTTCGGTGCTGATGCCCGCGCCGGTGAACGCCACGATGTTGCTGCTGGCGCGGAGAAGATTGGCTAGTTGTTCTATCACGTTGGTGTTGACTGTCATGGCATTCATTATATCTAAGCACCTACAAAATGCGTTCCAGCTTTGGAATGCACAGAATTCTACGGAACTGTCTGCCCCGTTTTTTCTAGCAAGTTCTCGAACGTAGCCGCTCTCATATACGCACCATGCCCATCTGCAAATCCCACCGCATAATGGAGTCCATCAACTCCGTCGTGCTTCTCAAATAGGATGATCTGGTCTGATTCCGGGATTTGCTGATCTGTTTCATCCGGACGCAAATATTCACGATCATAAGCGAAGTTGAATTGACAACCCCAGCGCCGGTCAACCTCATCATCGTTATGTGCACCCATCAGTTGCAAATCAAGCGGCCATTCACCGTGACGCTCATGGTAGGCATACAGAGCAACGAGATGCTCACGTAACACAACTAGACAAACCGTAGGTTGACTACGGCGTTGCTGCTCCTGCATCCGATAGTAATTGACTAAAAATGCAACTAAGACCAATACTGCCATCAATGACCAGAAACGTGTACGACTCTGGCCACCAACATGGCGCTCGGCTCGTTCATTTTCACCTGCTGCCGGCGGTTCGTTTTTTTCGCGCATTATCACCGGCCTTTCTGCCCGATATCGTATCTCTCAATTTCTGCCAATTCAAACGCTGATAATGGTACTACCCTAGCAAACGCAAACGGTCTCATTCTTGGACGTCCCGTTATCAGCACCACTGCTTGCAGCCCCCACGCGACGGTAATTAAGCACCGCCGCCGCTGAGGCGATAATTTATGAGTAACTGCCTTTGATGATTGATTTCAGGCCGGGGGTAACAGCAGATGTCCATGACCAAAACGCGTGGTAAGTCGAAGGTAAAGATCGTCAGCAATCCGGCTCAGGCCAAACATCCGCCCGCGCACGACTTCAAACCCTCGGGCAAACATCTCAATTTCAATCGCATCACCGACGAGCAGTTTCTCATTGCCGCCGAAGAGATGAAGCTCGAAGACGACATCCGCATGTTGCTGCGCACGCCCTATCGCGAGTTGATCGTGCAAATCCCGGTGCGCATGGACGACGGACATCTCGAACTCTTCCACGGCTATCGCGTGCAGCACAACGGCGTGCGTGGACCATACAAGGGCGGCCTTCGCTTTCACCCCGAAGTCGATCTCAATGAAGTACGTTCACTCGCCGCACTGATGACTTGGAAGACGGCACTCGTCGACGTACCCTTTGGCGGTGCCAAAGGCGGCGTTACGTGCGATCCATCAAACATGTCACGCAAGGAACTGCAGGCCCTCACGCGCGGATTAACTTCAAAGATCGATATGGCACTCGGAGTCTATCGCGATATCCCCGCCCCCGACATGAACACCAACGCCCAAGTCATGGCGTGGATCATGGACGAGTACGGCAAGAAACACGGCTACACGCCGGCCATCGTGACCGGCAAGCCCGTCAATCTTGGCGGCAGCGAAGGTCGCGAAGAAGCGACGGGCCGCGGCACCATGATCATCACCCGCGAAGCGTGCAAAGCTTTCGATATCGACATCAAGCAAGCGCGCATTGCCATCCAAGGATTTGGCAACGTGGGCTCGTGGACGGCACGCTTGTTGGATGAGCAAGGCGCGAAAATCGTCGCCGTATCCGATGTGCACGGTGGCATCCATAACCCTGCAGGTCTCGATATGAAAAAACTGGTCGCGCACGTGAGGGCGGAAAAAACCGTCGTCGGCTTTGCGGGTGCAAAGTCGTTGCCAAACGATGAGCTGCTGACGATCGACTGCGATATTTTGATACCGGCCGCGTTGGGCGGTGTGGTGCATCGCAACAATGCCGACGATGTGCAGGCCAAGATCATCGTCGAAGCCGCAAACTCACCCGTCACGCCTCGGGCCGACGAAATGTTGCGGCAGCGCGGCAAGCACGTCATCCCCGATATTCTCGTGAATGCCGGCGGTGTGACCGTCTCTTATTTTGAGTGGGTGCAGAACCTACAGCAGTTCCACTGGGATTTGCTTACCGTGAATTCCGAACTCGAACGCCGCATGGTCAAAGCGTGGAAGCGCGTGTATCAAACGGCGACCGAGCGGAACCTGACGCTGCGTATCGCTGCATACGCCGTGGCGTTGGAGAAAGTTGCCGAAGCCACGCGTCAGCGATTCTAATTCTCGATTGTCAAAACCCGTTATTTCGCGTTATTAAGGTGGTCGCGCGGCTCCGCGTGCGATACCAAGCCAAACAAACGCCCGCGCAATGCCGCTACTCGGCGCAGCGCGGGCGATTGTCTAGAATCCCCTTTTTGCGATTGGGTGTGTAATCCGTTGCACCTATCATCGCTCGACAATCCCTGAACTTCTTCATCATCCGGAGGTCGGCATGTCCGCCTTATTGGATCGCTTTTGTCGTTATGCACAGGTCGCTACCACGGCCAACGAACACACCACCGACTACCCGTCGTCGCCGGGACAATGGGATTTGGCCAAGATGCTCAAGGCCGAATTGGAAGAACTCGGCCTGCACGATGTATCTATCGATGAACATTGCATTGTGATGGCGACAGTGCCGGGCAATGTCGACGGCGCCCCCACGGTTTGTTTCTGCTCGCACATGGATACGTCGCACGAATACTCGGGGACCAACGTGAAGCCGATCGTGCATGAGAATTACGACGGTAAAGACATCACGCTGCCGGGCGACCCGAGCCAAGTGATTGTTGCGAAAGACAATCCCGAGTTGGTCGCCAACAAAGGCAAGACGATCGTCACGACCGACGGCACGACGTTACTCGGCGCCGACGACAAGGCAGGCATCGCAATCATCATGACGCTCGCGGCGGAATTAATGGCAAAGCCGGAAATTAAGCGCGGGCCGATTCGCGTGTTGTTCACGTGCGATGAGGAGATCGGTCGCGGTACGGACAAGCTCGATTTGAAAAAGATCGCCGCCGACGTTGCCTATACGCTCGACGGCGAGGGTCAAGGCTCGCTCGAATGCGAAACGTTTTCCGCAGACATGGCCATCGTCACGATCCTCGGAAAGAACATCCACCCGGGTTACGCCAAAGGCCGGATGCTCAACTCGATGCGACCTGCAGCGACGTTTATGAGCAAGATGCCGGCCGACACGTTGTGTCCGGAGATGACCGAAGGACGCGAGGGATTCTTGCATCTGTATCAATTCGACGGCAACACGGCCGAGTCGACGTTGCGGATTATTCTTCGAAGTTTTGAAACCGCCGAACTCGAAAGCCACGCCGCCTTGTTGCGTCGCATTGCGCAAGAAACGGAAGCAGCACATCCGGGGTGCGAAGTAAAGATCGAAATCAAGCAACAGTATCGCAACATGATCGAAGGCTTAAACAAAGAACCGCGCGCCAAGGCGTTGGCCGAGGCGGCGTTTCGTAAGATCGGGGTCGAGCCGACGATTGCCTCGATTCGCGGCGGTACCGACGGCGCGCGGCTGACGGAAATGGGGTTACCGACGCCCAACCTTTCGGCGGGCATGCACAATTTTCACTCACCGTTGGAATGGGCGTGTTTGGAAGAGATGGAAACGGCCGTGAGAATGTTGGTCGAGTTGGTGCAGTTGTGGGGCAAGGAGAGAAGGTAGGAGGTGACGCGCAGCGCGATTGGCTGATGATCGCAACAACCAAGCCAAAGACAACGAAAAACAGATATTTCAGCTTAATTTTGTTGGAAGCAACAAAATTGTATGTCGCTTGAACAGCCTTGCCATAGGATATAGGCCTATGAAGAATTGGGCCAAGCGAATCATCTTCGTATTAATGGTGCTTATTTGTGTCGGAGCACTTGGCGCTATTTCGTATGAGCGAATAACTGGCTCACCACTAATTATCAAGTTTGGGAATCCTGCCCGGTTCGTCGAAAAATATCCTAATACACGCGAGAAGGTCTGGACATTTGCCAGTAGTACTAGCCTTTATCGTCGACAGTTTAAGACGGCGTCAGTAAACCAGAACCCGAATATCGAAGTTGATTATTGGTTATTCCATCTGATTCGCCGAAGATATATCGACCCCAACCTGAGTGTCAATCTTCAACAGCCGGGAAATGGAGTATTCCAAGAAGTCCTATTTGTTGGCATCTCGAATTGGCTAGTAGCATTTATTTCAGCGATCTACCCCGCTTACTTCTTGTTCGCATCCCAACTGGAAAAGAGAATGCGGAAACAGGGTTCCTCTTCCTGCCCTCAATGTGGATACAACCTCACCGGCAACGGGTCCGGCATTTGCCCTGAATGCGGTGAGCTGGTTGAGGCCGCCGAATAATGCGATATGCCAAACGAATCATCGCCGCCCTATTGCTTATCCTCTCGTTGGCGATTGCCTTTCCAGGAAAGGTCCCCTCAATCGGAATTCACCAAGATTTCGTTGACTCAGATATGCAACTGAGGCGTTGGTATCTTTCTTGGTACCCGGACAGCATCGCAATAACGTTCATAGCTATTGACGAAAAGCAAACGCAACAAAAGTCCAAAGAGTTTGAAGTTACAGTTGGCCAATTCGAGCGAACATCCGCCGAGATAACCATCACAGATGAACACGATCAGCAAAAACGTGCTCTGTTGGTGACGACCTGCATCACACTAAACCGCTGGTTCGCTGCACTACTGCTAGCCATCTTTCCGGTCGCCGTTATCCGTAGCGAGTATCATCAATGGCGGTTGCGTCGCACCGCCGATCACCCGTGCCCGCACTGCCGCTACAACCTCACCGGCAACAAATCCGGCGTTTGCCCCGAGTGCGGCAGCGCCGTTACTCCAGCGATCCCGTCGTCGGATTCTTAAAAAACATCGCCGTCACGTACGTGTCGTCGCCTTCAATCCGAACACCCACCCCCACGTGGGTCCAGTTCGGCAGCTTATAAAACCCCGGGAACTCCAAAGGTGCCTCGATATGCACGCGGTGTTCCGGTGAGTCCGCCCAGACGTCGACGATGTGTGCACCGTCCAGGTTGTCGATGCGCGTCGCGCGATAGATCACTTCACCGACGAACGGCGTGTTTGACTCGGGCGAATAGAGATTCTCAAAATCGTGTTGAATCCCCGCCGTGGCGGCGCGGGCCGATTGATCGAGGCAGGTGCAGGGATCGACGTGATCGAAGAAGCCACGGCGCAACATGGCATCGGAATGACCGCGCGCGACGTTGGCGGCGGGGTCGTACCAATTCAGCTCCGATAGCCCTAGCGCCGATCGGTGGTCATTGAGGGCGAGCCAGATGTCTTCGGCCAACGCGGCCTCGGCATCGCTGACGTCCGCGTCGATCATGACGGCGGCTTCGTCGGCACAACCGCAGGCGATCGGCGCCGGGAAGTACGGTGCCTGAACCGAGTCGGTATCGTCGCATTCCATGCCGGCGCAGGCCCAGAGCATGGCGGTCGTGATGGCTAAGCGTAGTGTGGGGGTCATGGCTGCTGCGGCTCCGCGTCTTGCCGTATTAGGCGGCGGAAAACGGGTTGCATCAGTTTGTGCGGCTGAACAATCGAGCATAGGCCGAGAATCGCCAAGGTCCAGTATCGCGGTCGAAAAATTGCCCCACAATTTCGTCGGCAGATCGGTACCAAATGGGCCAGAATCGGCATTCTTGAGGCTAAATCGATGATTTCGGTTCATTGGGCACCTATTTGCGACCGCATCAATCTTGTTTCATGCGCAATCAATTCACAGCCCTGGTCGCGTTGCTACGGCCACGGGAAATTGCCGGGCAATCGCCGATCACATCGACGCGACCACCCGTGGATGACGCACGTTGCGTCGCGAATGGTGTACCCGCGAGCCGGGGAAGTATGCCTTGGGGACCAGGAAGAATTTGAAATTTGAGATTTGGGTATCGAGAACTGACGTTAACGAATTTGAGATTCTAAGGTTTTGTGATTTGTTAGAAGCGAGATTCTTTTTCGAAAATCAAGGCGACCAATAGATTAAACAAGTATGTTACAGGCCTTATTTGGCCCCCACCTCATCGCTCGTATCGACGGAGGGCCCGTTCGTCGCGGGTGGATTGCACCACGCTGACCACACCGCCGACGACATCCGAGACGAACGACCGGGCGTAGATTGATTCGCAAAACGATGCGACGCGGGAGAATACGGCGTGGCGCGTGCTCATGCCGTAGCAAAAGCCGCACAGGTCGTCCGAACCGCCACCGGGAAGCATTCCTCGCATCATGTCGATCATCTTGCCAACCATTTTCATTTGCCTTTCATCACGTTACTGACGTAACATCCTTGTCGCTCTCGGCTCGGGTTCGTCGCTGTCGTTACGGGCGACCAGAATCACCCGGCGTTGCCGAACCATCTCGATATTTCAATAACCACTCAGAACGCGATATCTGCTGCGAAAAGGGGCAATTATTTTGAAAATTTCGTAACCGATTTGTGGGGTAACCCAGATTTTGGCATTGAAATCAAGAAAAAACGCCCCGGGTGTTCGGGGCGTTACTTAAGAAGTACTCCGATTGACCGAACGGTTAGGCGAGGTGCCTGACCTGAGCTGCCCGTCAGCACCCTCGATCATGCGAGGGTGCCGAAGCGGGCAGCGTGTTTCTTAGTCACTCGAATCGTTAACGCGTGGGCAACTCTTGGCGCGCCGCATCAATCTCGCTGGTGCTTTCCTGCAGGTCGTCGATCGGCTGCGGCTGCACGCTGAACTCGAACTCGCGAATGTTGTCCAACGCCTCGGGCAAGCCGTCGCATTCCGGCACTGTGCCTTCGGTGTCGATTACAATCTCGCCTGAGTAGTCACCCGAAGGCAGACCATCGTCGAAGATCAGTTCGTCCGATTCGAAATCACCGGGTGATACTTCACCGTCGAATTCCATCTCGAAGACCATCTCACCGTTCTTCCACAGTCGCACGCGTGTCACGAACGGATACGGTCCGACAACGATACCGTCCCAGTCGTGATGACCGACGTAGAGATACGACCACGACAATCGAAATGCCTCAGTGGCAAGCGGGTCGCCCATTTGCAAGCCCGCCGAGTTCGGATCGGTATCGATGTTGGTCGAGCCGATGTCGAAGTTGAGCGTGCAAAGATCAGGTGGTACGCCCCCGCCGCCATTTCCGAGACCGCCGGCATTCGGTTCGCAGCCGGTCAGTAGCGTTGCCGTCAGCGCGGCGACCATCGTCGCCTGGCTGAATCGGAATCGTCGCACCATGCGTTTCTGCATCTTGTTCACGCACATCACAAATGCCTCCGTTCGCCGACGACTGCCAACCCATTTGGCGCGTCGCCTGATGGCGAAAACTTTGGGTTCTTAACACCATTGGTGCCAAGATCAGTGATGACGCGACCCGCGATTGGGTGGCCGCTTGAAAAAAGCAAGTTTTTTCAAATTTCCAGTACACGACATAGTATTAAAAGAGGCTCCGGCAGTTGCCAGAGCCTTCTATGTTTACTGAACAATCAACTGGGGCGCTGCTAGCCGCAAGTTGCATCGTGGAGCTTTGCAGTGCGCGTTTCATGGAAGTTGGGTTGCTCCGAGCAGCTGAGTTGTCCACAAAGGACTGCCCAGGCTCTTACTTCGAACGAAGGATCAACGATTCGGGTAGACTCGCAGAATTGAAAGGTCCGAAGCGTTGCTGGACCCCACTTCGCCACGAGTCGACAGAGTTGCGTGGGTTACTGGGGTGCTCAACCAGGAAATAGATGTCGGTCGCATCGCGAGGGATGAGCCATCGCATCGTGCTCCCGATCTCAATCACCGGAAATTGTCGAGAGCCAAGCGAGACCCCCGCAGCGGGCGCTCCAAACCACATGCCGATTCGGATGGAGCCTGACGCGAGACCTTCATCCATCTGCAATCGGAGTATGTGCTCGACCACTTCGTCTCGGATATCGATATTGCCGAAGTCGATCTGACCTGCCCGATCCGCCACTGGTAACTTATCAGCCGCAAAGCTGATGATTTCAGCCTCGATCCCCGAGGTGACACGGAGGCCGATCAACTCGCCGTGAAATTCGTGGTTAAAACCTCCGCTTTCGTCAAGGATCAACCACTCGTCTGCCGTTTCATCCTCGTCGAAGCGGATTGTCCCTATGACCTGTATCCCCCTTGTGCCGGAACCCGGAGGCAAGATCAATCGCCCTTTCACCGAGGTTAGATTGGTAGCCCTAGGCACGGCAGTAGTGCGTGAACATGCAAAGGCAAAGAGATTCAACACAACAGCCACAATCACGCACGGGTATGCAGATTTCATCATGAATGTTTGTACCTAGCCGCACCAAATGAG
>JAUIHO010000170.1 GCA_030432035.1 Phycisphaerae bacterium | reverse complement strand
TTGGGTGCGGCTTCAACTAAAGCAACTTTCGTTACCTCATTATTATTCGCATCGTTATCGTTCACCTAATAATACAGAATCACGACGTGATGTAGGGCCTTGTAAGACCTACGAATGTGCATCAATTTGAGACAAACCTATAACCGCGATAACCCAACCCTACCCAAGGTCATTACGTATCGATCGTGCGGGCACCAATGCAACTCGTTTAGCAACTACCAATGTACTAATCGAAAAGATTCTGTTGTCCGATCCAAAGGCACTACGAACCAACCATTACCCACAGCGATAAATTATTTGTTAAGTCTCATCGCAATTCGTCACTGATCGCGATGAGAGATGACGCGGTAAAACGAAAAAGCAATGCAAGCGAAACGTTAAGAATTGCAAAACCTTCCCGTCACGCGTTGCGCGATTCAACTTCAAAACGTACGTACCAAAATAATTTTATAAATTGAGAAAGTTTTTGGTTGATTACACACATATATGAGTTAAAAAGGCGACACAAGTGAAGTGAGGTGTTCACCTTCCGACAGTAGCGAGCTCGCAAACTAACAAAACCAAAAAAACCATTCTCGGAGGAGAATCATGAAGATCGTTCCCCCCCAACGATCCAGAGTCTCTGTGCGCATCGGTTGCGCACTCGTGCTCGCTCTCGTTGTAAACGCGCGAACAAGCTTCGCCCAAATTGGGTCCGCGCCAGCTGGCGAAATCGTCGAGGCCGAAATAACCGAAGTCGGCCCCGGCATTCAGCCACTTTACTGGCAAAAACTTAACGGCGGCGGTTTTGTCGACGCCGGCGAGCCGATTAGCACATCGATCGGCACCAACGGTTCCGCCCATTTCGCCACCCATTTCAATGACGCCGGCGATTTGATGTACACGTTCCGATCAAAGACCGTTGGCAACGCCATGGGCCGGCTTTCTGCCAATAAAGAATGGCAACTTTTCACCGAAGGAAATTGGTCCGCTGCGCCGGATACAACTGCCTCGGCAGTCGGCCATGCATTCGGTTTGTATTATGAACCCAAGATTTTTCAGCACCCGGATTTCAACAACGGCTTGCTGGGCTTCAGTCGCGGTTCGATCCGTTCGGGTACGCGCTCATTCAACCAACACGGTATGGCGATCAGTTATCGCTTTGATGGCACAAAGTTTGAACAATACGACCAAAACGCAAACTATGATGAGTTCCGCAACAAGTCGGTTATTGCATCCTGGCCCGGTATCGCGGTCGACTTTGATTACGACCCCGCCACTCGTACGGGTATCTTGGTAAGCACCGCCGGATTGGCCAACTTTCAAAGCAACGAGTTTCTCACTGCTGCCCAATACCGCCACGACGACACCAGCCATACGTGGCACCGTTGGAATCGTCCTTCGACCGGCGAGTACGGCGAGCCAGGTTTCATGTGGACCGGTCCCGGCGATTGGGGTTTAGACGCCAGCCCCGACACGATGCGTGCTTCGTTCATTTTTGAAAATGACATGGATTGGGAAGCATATCAGCAAGATTCGCCGCGCGTCACTCACATCCACGGCACGGGTGACTACTTCTGCTCGTTCACGCTCAGTTCGCATCCGGTCAATCAAGGATTGACGTTCGCCCGTTACACCGAAGGTACGCCGCCGGTGTGGCAATGGTGGGATGGCTCTGCTTTCCAATCGGGTGAACCCTATGGCTTCACCACCTTGACCGGCTCCGAAAACTTCAACAATCGACGGCAATTCTATTGGCGCGACGGTCTCGTCGTCATTCTCAATCGATTGAACACTGGCGAGCTTCGTGAGATTGTCTTTAACACGGTGACCGACACGATTGCTAGCGATCAGATCATTCTCACCGGCGTTGCGTCGTTTACTGCTGGCGTCACCACCCAAGGTGTCTATCAGCTTTACTACACGCTCGACAATCACGACATCCGACGCATCAGCAAGTCGAATCTCGGCGGCGGCACGCCCGCGTCGCAGGTGATCTACCGCGAAACGTCCATGGAGATTAATCCGCTGGGCGTCAATTACTACCAACAACCAAAGCGCCCCGTTTTGTTCATCGGCGTTATCACAGACGTCGGCGAACGCATCTGCGCGATTTCGCCAACCTCTAACTACTGGAGCGACGAAGCGACCATCGCGCTCGATCCGATTCCCGGGCCACAACTGCTCGACTCATCGTTGTGGGAGGTTGAAAAGTCAATCGCGAATGGTGCCCCCGGCAACACCTACGGCTTCGGAACGCCCACGTCGATGGGCATCGATGATGATGGCTATCTTTACACCGGTCGTTACGGCAACACCGCCGCGATCGTGCATACGCCCGGCAACATGACGTCAGAAGACAACATCGCCTGGGGTGGCCACTGGGATTTCTTTGACTTCCCGGGCGGAGCCGATGTGGACTCGGCACGCGGCAAAGTCTACATGACGGACTTCATGGCCGTCGGCGGTCAAGGCGGATTGGCGACCAATAGCGGTGTCTTAATCTGGCCGATGGCATGGCGCGATCAACCGATCGGCTATCAGACGCTTCCTGGCGGCAGCGCGTTGCCTTCGTTCATGAGCCGCGCCCATCACGGTCAGGAAATGCGTGGCGGGCTTAGTTGGGCGGCAGATTTGGCGGTCGATAGCGACGCCGGTTTGCTATACGTCGTCGACGCGCTCAATCATCGTGTGCGCGTTTACGATATCGAGAATCTCTCAACCAACACCAATCCGTTTGGCCGAAGCGGGCTCTTCGAAAGTCGCATCATCAGCAGCCACTTAATGATCGTGCAAGGCCTCGTGACAGCAATGATCGACGCCGACCTACTCAGTGACGGTGGCCCTCCGGGAGATGACGGCGGCACAAGCTTGACGTGGGTCAGTCAGGACGTCGAAAACGAAGTCGTCCCATTCCTGATGGCTCACCCCAACTACGCCCTGCTCGACTCTTCATACGACGATCAGGAGTTTCTCCGCAACGTTCGCCAGCACTGGTACGCGCGCAACGAACGCCCCGTGTCGTTGACCACGTTTGGCACATACGGCACTGGACCAGGTGAGTTTCGCTTCCCACAAGGCATCGATCTGGATGCAGACGGCAACATCTTTGTTGTCGACTCGGAAAACAACCGCGTGCAACACTGGATCAACAACGGCGACGGCACATACAGTTTCGACTTCGCATTCGGTTCACTGGGCCGCAATGCTGGCGAGTTCTTCTATCCGATTGCATTGGCCGTGGATAACGCCTATAGCGAAGTCCACGTTACTGACCCTCTCAACAGGCGCATACAGACGTTCGATCTTGCCGGGCAGTTCCTCTATGAATGGGGCTCCTTTGAATCGAATAACGGCGTCAGCGATTTGGGGGACAGCTACAGTCTCGCATGCAACCACATGGGTCGATTGTACGTGGGTGTAGGCTCAAACGTGGTAACGTTCCGGTCACAGGATGAAGCTCCAATGCTGGTAGTCACCGAGCCATCGCCTTGCGATGTCCTCGATTTCGGCAGCAATCTGCTCGCCGGCACAACATCCGATGACATTGCAGTCGATCGCGTCGAACTCAACATTACCGCCGGCAATCAGGTGCTCGTCGATGTGAGCAATGACGTGGTTGCGGGTGCATTCGCGTTTTCCTTCGACGTACCCACATTGGTACCCGCAGGGACGTCGGCCCGGATTGAAGTGACTGCGGTCGATAACATCGGGCAAACCGACAAGCTTGTTTACTATGTCATGGTCGGCGGACCCGGAAACGGCGTCGATAGCGATGGCGATGGTCTCGCCGATAGTTGCGATAACTGCCCCAATCATGCCAACGCCGACCAACTCGATTGCGACGACGACGGCACGGGCGATGTATGCGAAATCGCGACTGGCGAAGATGACGACTGCGACGGCGACGGCGTTCCGGATTCCTGCGAGTTGGCCTCGGGTGCTGAATTGGACTGCAATCAAAACGGCATTCCTGACGTCTGTGAGACCGACTGTAACGGCAACGGGATTCCCGATGATTGCGACATCGATTCTGGTGCGGCAAACGACTGTAACGAAAACGGCGTGCCGGACTCGTGCGATATCGAAGCCGCAACGAGTACCGACTGCGATCAAAACCTGATTCCGGACGAATGCGAACTGGAACTCAACGACTGCAATGACAACGGCGTTCACGACGCTTGCGATATTGCGTTCGGTACGAGCACGGACTGTCAGCCCAACGGCTACCCAGACGAATGCGAGTTGGTCGTCGCCAAGATTCCCCTAACGTCGCAGCCCGATTCGCTTTTCTATAGCACATTGCGCGATCAAGTGAGTGGCGATGTGTTAATTAGCAGTACTGACGGAATCGGCCGCATCGATTTGACGGGAAGTTACGTACCGTTCTTGTCGTCGAAGAATGTGTCTGTCGCCCTTGGCATGAACCAAGATCCGGCCACCGGCGATCTTATTCTCGCAGGTGTCGGTGAGGGTTTCGCGGGTATCGTGGGACGAATGTCATTGACTGGCGGTGAAACCATCCTAGCGATGGTGGCCCCATCCCAATACCTGACGGACGCACTACCGTTGCCCAACGGCGATATTCTGGCCTGCTCGATCACTACGTCAGAGATATTGCGAATCGCTTCGGATGGCACCGTTTCGGTGTTTGCGAGCGGTGCCCCGTTGGTGACACCCTTCGCCATCTGCGCTGACACACAAAGCAATGGCTTCGTAGTCGGCGACGGCACTGGCGTATTTCGACTGGACGCCGCCGGAAATGTAACCACCGTCACGACGGACCCGAGCGCGACGAACATCACCGGCGTGGCAGTTTCCGCGGATGGCAACACGATCTTTGCGTCGCGGTCGGAATCACCTGCACTGATCGAAATTCAGTCGGATAATACCATCGTACCGTTGCTCGATGCTGCCGACTTGACGTTGGCTTACGATGTTACGGCCGACGACGACCAACGCAGTTATCTCGTTTGCGGACGATCGAGTGAACACGCTCGCGCATTGCGCATCGTTCCGGGTAATGACTGCAACGAAAACGGCATTCCCGATGATTGCGATCTGGCCGACGGTACGCTCACCGATATCAACGAAGACGGCATCCCCGATCAATGTCAATCGATCGGCGGATGTTGTACGGATGTTTTCTGTGAAGTGCTGACGCCCGAGGAATGTGCCGCTCAATGCGGTATGTATTTCGGCGACGGGACGACCTGCAATGTGCCATGCGGTTCACAAGCTGCAGGCGCTTGCTGTATCGATGGAGTGTGCGTCGAAGAAATCTACGGACCCGATTCCTGCGAATGCGCGGGCGGCAAGTGGGAAGTCAATTTATCGGGCACTGGTTGCGCGGGGGTTGATTGCACACCGTAATAGTGAGTCCCGGTTTTCTGTCCTACTGTATCGCTTAGGCGATGCACCAACCTAACCCGAACCCGGCATCGCCTTCGAGCATGCCGGGTTCGTCTTTTTCTAGCACGCGCAATAAAAAACCGCGAAGCGTCTAAGGGGTAATCCCTCATTCGCATCGCGGTTTTATTTCTTTACGCCCCGGCCAACGCTTGAGCTGCCTCCATCTCAAACGTTGGCAGCAGGGCTCATGGTGGATGGTTGCGTCGGCTTGCTTAGCAAGCGACGGCGCGGCGGGCGCTGCTGCGACCGCGGGTGCTGGTGCGGCGGGTCTTGCTGCCGGTCGTGGCGCGGGTGCGGCGCGAAACCGAGCTGCCGCGGCGCGTGGTGCGGCGGGCGGCGGTGCTGCTGCGGCGCGAGCTGCTGCGAGCCGAGCTCTTGCGCGAAACCGAGTTGGTGCTGGTCTTGCGAGCCGAGGTGCGGGTGTTCTTCTTGGCGGCCGAGTTGAAGGTCACCATGTTGAAGCCCTTGCAGATCCAAGCGGCGGCGCCGAACTTGCAGCTCGTCCACTTCTTCTGGCAGGTCTTGAGTTCCGTGCAGATGCGCTTGGCTTCGTTCTTCAGGAAGTTCTTTTCGCCGACCGTGTTGGCGACCTTGAACCGTCGCATGCAGCGGTTGAAGAAAGCCTGCTTGCGCTTGATGTCTGCTTGGAAGTTTGCCTTGGTGAAGTTGCCAGTGTTCATAGCCATCTTGTCATTCCCTCAAATGGAAAAGTAATCGATTACCCTCGTGGTCCAATACCCGGGGCTAACAGGCTCGTCGGCATGGCTTTGAGGGTGGTTAAGTAACGAATCCGACGAAGGTTGAGGGCCAATCGCCGAAAATCCGCCTCGAATGGGTCAATCGCATAGCCAGCCAGAGTCGTAAACCCAGCATTTAAGACAACTTATATCAATCACCCAACATCAAATTGAGTCACAAACGGCATCACCGGTAACAAAAAATACTGCGAAAAAAGTTTGCAAAATGGTCTTTGGTTCATCTCATTTTAAGACAATTGTCGTTGTTGATCGCGCTGAATCGACAAACAAAAAACCGCCGCGCACGCTTGTGCACGACGGTTTGATTGACGGGGGCAACAGTTGTTTCGCGTGTTGCGATAAGCCGCTTATTTGGCGGGCAGGATCGCATCCTTTGCCGCTTTCGCGACTCGGAACTTCACGACTTTCTTCGCCGGAATCTTGATCGATTCGCCGGTGGCCGGGTTTCGACCCATGCGCGCCTTTCGCTTAACGAGCACGAGCTTGCCGATTCCGGGAAAGGTAAAGCCGTTCTTGGCTTGGTTGTAAGCTGTATCGACCAGCGAATCCATGAATGCGACCACTTCTTTGCGGGTCATTTCATTCTTTTCGGCCAGGTGATTGATCAGGGCGGACTTGGTCATCGTCTTACTGGCGGGTTTCTTGGCGGTGGTCTTGGTAGTCTTGGTCGTCTTCCGTGCTGCCATGGCGACTCCTTCTTATATATGTGTGGGTCTTGGCGCGCTGCGCCGCGAATGTTGGTGGCCGGCGTATGACACACACGCCTCATCGGCCTTACTTTGTTTTTCGTCAGTTTTTCGGGCCCTTCCCGACGATTTTCCCAACAAATTCGACCATTTTTTTGCGAAACCTCCCGCCAATCGCCATTTTTCGCCTCGATCATCGCTTATGACGGTACACCCAGCCCACTTCCAACGGCCCGCGCCGCACCGTATACACCTTTTCAAAACCCAGTTGCAGCAACTCCAAAGGCGGATGATCGGGCTCGCGATCGCCATAGCCGAGCAGGTTGTTGATGTGCAATAGCACGTAATTCGCGTCGAGCAGCGACGGCATATCCGGCAACGCATCGGACTGCTCCGTCACCCCGCGCGAGACGAACCGAAACGCCGGCGGGCGCTCTTTAAACACCTCTTGAATGATGCGATCTTCCCATAAATAACTGACGACCGCCGCATCCGATTCGGCGTTGTTAAGGCACCAACGCACGAGCGATTCGACACCGTCGCTCGGCGTTTGAATCAGGTTGCGATACCCGCGCGACTCGGCCCCCAGCCAGCGGTCGCCGATCATCTCGTAACCGTAGATCTGATAATTCGGCGCGACGCGCCGCGAATCGAGCCCGAGATTGCCGACGATCACGAGCAGGATGATCACAGCAACGATGCCGTATGGTTGGCCCAAGCCCCATGCCCAACGTCCGAATGACACCATCATCGCTGCGGTCAGAATCATCAACGCCGGATAGATCGGCATCAGATAGAACGTTTGTCGCAAGGGTAGAAAGCAAAGCATCGGGATATAAAAGACAACGGCGAACAGACAAGGCCGCCAGCGTCCTTCAAACACTTCGCTCGTCATGGCATTCAGGATTGCCAGCACCGTAAACACGCCGACGGGGATCGTCGCCTTGATCGACACAATGCCTGTGTAGAGCCGCAGGTGATCGCTCCATAGCGCTAACGGTGTGCGACCGTCCCACGTGATAGTGCGTATGACGATCTCTTTGAGGATCGCCGGCTGTAACACATGCACGGGCAATACCGCGAAAAACGTGAGCCCCGCTACGCCGACCAGCGCATAGAACCGCCCCGATAACGACGAGTCGATGACGGATCGATTGCTCGCGAACCCGAGGGAAACGCCCCATATACCCACAACGATGATCCACGCAACGATTGCCGCATAGCGACAGATTGTGTGAATCACGTCGGCACCTTCGACCGTAAGTTTGGTGTCGCGCAATACGGAAAAACCGAGCGTCATGCCGACGGCCAAATACCCCAGCGCGATGATGCGCCGCAGTCGCTTCACGTCGTTCGGATCGCGACTAAACAGAAACGTCGGCTCCGAATACGTCGTGCGGCTCAACACGCCGAAGACCGGTATCAAAAATATGCAGAAAAACTTGGATGCAATCGCCAGCCCCAGTGCCACGGCTGAGACGCACCACCAAGCCGCCGTCGGCCTGCGCAAGTAAATCACGTACACCAAGAGCGCGACTGTTGTTAACAACGCGGCGAAAATATCGCCCTCGGTCATGGCGATGCGCATGAACGATAAGAAGTATGGCGACAGCGCCAGCAATACCGCCGCCAACACGCCCGTCCACGCGTCAAATAACAATGCCGCCAATAAAGCTGCAGCGAGAATCGTGAGCATGCCCGCGACGATGCTGATCCCGCGCGAGAGCGACACGTCGACGTCGGCTCCCAACCAACCCGCCGCCGCCGTCACATACATGGGCAAGCGAAATTGCGATGGATCGAGCGGCTCGCCGCCAATCAACGGCGAGCGTGTTAAACCCCGGGCGATTTCAAGATCGACGGCCTCATCCCACAGCGTATCGACATCGCCCAGTCTATCGGCAGCCAAACACCCACCTAATCCCGCAATCGGTAGCGCAAGCACCACGGCCAGCAGCACCAACTGCGGATTGACTTGCCGTGGAAAGCCGGGGTTTACCGTCACGACTGAATCGGTCTCGCTGGCAGGTTAGGGAGTGAATCGTTCGACTTGAACAATCGCAGGTAAGCCGACGTTGCGCCGACGATCCATCGACCGGCGCGTGCAAAGCGTGGGTATCAACTAAGGTCGCGAGGCAATCGCCTGCGCCAACGGCTGCACCACCAACGGTACGACCTTGCTTTCCGCCAGTTCGTACCCAAGCTGAAGCAGGTTGGTGTGCGCATCCAAGAGAGATTCGGATTCGCGAAAACCCCAGAAGCGGCGCAACGTGAGAAAGACGGTGAGCGGTTGCGGCTCAAACGTACCTGTGCGTACTTCGAAGGTGGTGGTACGACTTTTGATTTCAAGATACGCCTGCGTATCGCAATCTTCATTGAGCGCGATGCCGAGGAAGGGCTGACTGTCGATCACGCTATACGCCGGGCCGTTCAATAAGAACGCGGCCAACGGCCCTTCGGAAAACAACGTCTCGGCGATCAATTGATCGTGGTTGCCGCGGTATTCCAGATCGAAGCCGAATACGACCTCCATATGGTCGTAATCGAGATCGCCCAGCGTTAGGTGATACGGCGCGCGATCGAAAACCACGCGGGCATAGCGTTCGATCGAATCGCGTGATTCGGGATTGTGATGGCCCAGTCGCAACGAGTTTTCATCGAGCCGCAGCCACGTGCGATTGCTGCCGACGCCCTCTTCGTCTTCGAGCACCAACGCCGTGTCTTCCCGGCGGCGCAATCGGCGCATCCGTGGGAATTCTCGCTTGATGCTGTCAAAAAAATGCAGGACGGTTTCTCGTTCCATGCCCAGATCGAGCTTGAGAAACAGGCGCGAAGACAGGTGATATTCGTCGCAATGGGCGCTGAACATATCGCTCATGGCCGAATTCCTCCCTGGCTTGGCCGCAAAATCGTACCAACTGCGTTGGATTATGAGCGCTCTGGTGCACAACTTCAACGAATTCGACGGCTTCCGCAAGGCAATTTTGTCACCGCATCGCAAATTTGTGCACACGAACCCTTATACCGGCAAAAAAGGTGAACGGTTCGCTATCAATACACAAGGCCATCTTCGTTGCATTGACCGCAATCGGAACCGCTTTGAGAATCACACGCTCATCGGGAAAAGCAAGCGCGTTTGTAACCCGATGAATAACAAGAACTCACACGCATCGAATGGCACGGCTAGTATCGGCGCTGTCCGACGTCGAATCGAGTAAAGGCACATGCCCAAACGCAACATCGCGTGGATATTCATCGTCTTCATCATCGCACTGGTGATGTGGCAACTGCCGCAGACCATTGCCAATCGCGATGCCCTGTTGCGCTCCTTCGGGCCTATCGTCGCTGCCCGCACGACCATCGAACAACACGCCGTGCGCGAAGTGGACGACCAACAAATCGCCGACGCCGCCGTCGATGCCGCCATCAACGCGATGGTCGCCGAACTCAACGATCCTTATGCGATCTATCTCAATCCCGAACAGTACGTCGCCTTTCAATCGAAAGTGGCCGGCCATTACGGCGGCATCGGCGTGGAAGTTTGTGGCGCCGACAACGGCTTGGAAATCCTCAACCGTGCGGCAGACTCACCTGCGATGACTGCGGGGCTCTGGCCGGGTGATATCATCGTCGCCATCGACGGCGTGAAGCTCATCGACATTCCACCCGTCGAATCCGTGAACAACATGCTCAACGGCGTCATCGGCAGCGATGTCGAATTGCAGATCGAACGCACCGACCCTGAAAACGACACCACGCAAACGCTGACCGTCACACTTACGCGCGCCGATATCTCGCTGGAGCCGATTCGCGGTTGGCGTCGCACTGTCGATGGCGGTTGGGATTACGTAATGAGCCCGACCGACCAGATCGGCTACGTGCGATTGGTGAAATTCACGCCGGACATCGACGAACAGCTCGCCGCCGTGGTGCGACCGCTCATCAGCAAAGGGCTGAAGGGCTTGGTGTTGGACCTGCGTGAAAACTCCGGCGGCCTGCTCGATAGCGCTTGGGAAATCGCTGACATGTTTCTCGCTGACGGCCTCATTGTGAAAACCGCCGGTCGCAGTTCGCCCCCGCAACAGTGGTTTGCCAAATCCGAAGGCACCCTCCCCAACGTGCGGTTGGCCGTGCTGGTTAACGGCGCCAGCGCGAGTGCTTCCGAAATCATCTCCGGCAGTTTGCGCGACCATCAACGCGCAACGATCTTCGGCTCCCGCACCTTCGGCAAAGGCAGCGTGCAGGACGTTATCCCGCTCGGCGAAACCGGCGGCGCGATCAAGCTCACCACGCGTTACTACTATTTGCCCAACGGCGTTTGCATTCATCGCCACACAAACGACGGCCCCGAAGACGAATGGGGCGTCATTCCCGATCGCCCGGTGGACTTAACCGACGCCGAGCGTCGTCAATGGCGCGACGCCTGGCGCATGTCGGCACGCGAACCCACGGACGCTGACGACCAACTCAGCTTAGAGAAGCTCGTCGAGCTAGACCGATGCCTTAACGCTGCAGTTAACTTTCTACAAACCCCGGCGACCAATACGAACTAAATTACCATGGCCTGCATTCTGGGTATCGAAACATCTTGCGACGAAACGTCGGTCGCCATCGTCTCGAACGACGGACCGCGCTACGACGTCCATTGCAACTTGATCGCGGCTCAGCTCGATTTGCACGAAAAGTATGGCGGCGTCGTGCCGGAAATCGCCTCGCGCGCACATCTTGAAAAACTCGACCTGCTCGTCGCCGAAGCGCTCGCCACC
>JAUIHO010000169.1 GCA_030432035.1 Phycisphaerae bacterium | reverse complement strand
AATCTTGTCGGGGCGGTCGCGGGTGAGCGAAAAGCCGACAGTGCCGCTCTGATTCTTCTTCGGTGCCAGCACACCTTGGGCCACGCCGACTTGAAACAGCATCGCCAGCGTGCAAAACAATCCCACGTGTATCGCACCGCGCCGGGTAATGACGTGAACGATTCGACGTTTGATATCGGTGATGAATGCGGGGGTATTGCCGAAGGGTGACTCGGCTTCAGCATCGGTTGCGCGTCGGCAGCCGAAGATAAGGTCGTATAGCAAAACCATGAACGGTGCCGTGACCATAACGGCCTTGCTGCCCATGCCCAGCCAACAAAAGAAAATCGCAAACGCGGCGGCGACGGCGCGCCCGGCGAAACTGCGGCTGCTAATGACGTAGGTAAAGCTGTAGAGCGTGAGCAAATAAAACATGCCCATCAACGATTCGGCACGTTGAATCAGGTACGTAACGGCCTGCGTGTTGAGCGGATGCAGCAACCACAACAGCGCGCCGGCAAACGCGATGAAATGCGCTTGCTCTTGTGCGGCCTTCGGAAACGGTCCGATCAACAGGGTGCGACGTATCAGACCGAACAATGCGAGACCGGCGATCATGTGAATGATCAGATTGGTCCAGTGATAGGGTGCCGGCTCAGCAAATTCGTCAACCACCATCGCGCGGGTGGCCTTGATTTTGTCGGCGCGTTTGAAATCCCAATAGAGCGTGGCTTCGACGATCGGCCGGCGGCTCTTGCTCATTACTTCGAAGACGTCGCGGTTTTTGTCGCGATCTTCCGACATCGCCAGAATCCACTTGCTGTCGTCGAAAACAAACTGGCCGCGGAACGAATTGGAATACGTGATGTACGTCGCAATCAACAGCAGGGTACACAACCCGGCGGCGATCAGGTGGTCGCGCGGTGCCGGGCTGTAGGATACTGAGGGGGCTGGCTCCGTTTGGGGTGTGGCGCGAGCGGCGCGTTGGGCCTTGCGTTGTCCTTTTTGCAGTCGTGCCATAGCAGTCGTTCGATGGATGGGCCGGGGGCGACGAGCCGTTACCGCCGGTTCGGGTTTGTTGAATTACCGTGAAGTTCGATGATACACCAATCGCCGGACGGCGTCTTGATCGACCGCGTCTGCCGGTAATATGGTGTTGCGACGTGCAATCGTGTTAAGAATCGGCTAGGTGTCCGAGAATGCGCGGCGGGTACGCGACGCGGGTAATTGCGGTCGAGCGGCGAGCGGCATAACGTCAATCATGGGGAGTGTCGTCGTCGGTCGCGATGCGCGAGTATCGGTCGTTGGCTGTTGCTGCGGGTGAATCAATTGGATGCAAATGAAGACATCTCGCTCGCAGCGCTACCGGCCGATGTAAAGGCGCGCACCTTCGTCGTGATTCCGGCGTATAACGAAGGCCCGGCGCTGGCCAAGGTGGTGGCTGAGGTGCGGCAGCATTTCGATCATGTGGTGGTCGTCGACGACGGTTCGCGCGATAACACGCACGCCGTCGCACAAGATTGCGCGCGTTACGTGCTCAAGCATCTGATCAATCGCGGCCAGGGCGCGGCGATTCAAACCGGCATCGAGTTCGCGCTGATTCGCGGCGCGGATTTTGTGGTGACGTTCGATGCGGATGGCCAGCATCGCGTGGAGGATATTCCCGCGCTGCTCGCGCCGATCCTCAATGGCGATGCCGAAATCGCGTTGGGTTCGCGGTTTCTCGGCAGCGCGACGGACCTTCCGGCGACCCGACGGTTGGTGCTAAAGGCCGGTGTTTGGTTTACGCGAATTTTTAATGGCGTGCGGCTGACCGACGCCCATAATGGGTTGCGTGCGTTTTCGCGCAAGGCGGCCCAGCGGATTCATATTCGTCAGGATCGCATGGCCCACGCGAGCGAGATTATCGATTTGATTCGCGAAACGGAATTGCCCTTTGTCGAAGTGCCGGTGACGATTCGATACACCGAGTATTCGCTGGCGAAGGGGCAGTCGGCCCGCGGGGCGCTGCGCATCGCGTTTCATTACTTGGTTGGAAAGATGGTGGATTGATGCTGAACGGACTCAACACATTCCAAATCGTGGTCGGCGGCGTGGTGGCGGCGTTTGTGCTGCTGCTCGTGCTCGGGTCGATTCGCAATCTGATTTCCAAACGCGACGGCGTGATCTGGTCGTTCGTCGGTTTGGCAACGCTCATTGCCATCCTGCAACCCGGCATTACGACCAAAGCGGCCTCAGCCCTCGGCATCGGTCGCGGTGCCGACCTTGTCTTTTACATTGCGATCTTGCTGATGTTTCTCGGCTTTTGGATGACCTACATGCGCCTGCGGCATTTGCGTAAAGAGATGACATCGCTGGTGCGGCATATTGCGATCTTGCAGGCGGAAGAGGGCGTGGGGAAAGGGCAGAACGTCGAAACGTCGAAACGTCAAAACGTCGAGAATTAGAATTAGCGATGTGCTAGGGTTATTTTGCCGCTGCCATGTCCGCATCGACCATCGCCTTAACCAACCCTTCAAAATCCAGCGTCGGCTCCCAGCCTAAAACCCGCTTCGCCTTGGACGCATCACCGAGCAATTGTGCCACGTCCGTCGGTCGTTCGTAGCGCGGGTCGTGTTTGACGTGTTGCTTCCAATCCAGCCCGGCATAGTCGAAGGCACATTCGAGGAATTCGCGTACCGAGTAGCTCTTACCGGTAGCGATCACGAAATCGTCGGGCTCGTCGTGTTGCAACATACGCCACATAGCCTCGACGTATTCGGGGGCGTAACCCCAATCACGACGGGCGTCTAAATTGCCGAGGAATAAATCCTGCTGGCGACCGGCCTTGATTTCGGCGACAGCGCGCGTGATCTTGCGCGTGACAAAGGTTTCACCGCGGCGGGGCGATTCGTGGTTAAACAGAATACCATTGCTCGCGAAGATGCCGTAGCTCTCACGGTAGTTGACCGTCATCCAAAAGGCATAGACCTTGGCGGCGGCGTAGGGGCTGCAAGGGGCGAAGGGCGTGGTTTCGGATTGGGGCACGTTGGTCACGTTGCCGTACATCTCGGAGGAACCCGCCTGATAGAAGCGCGCCGGCAGGCCGGTATCGCGCAAGGCTTCGAGCAACCGCGTGGTGCCCAACGCCGTCACGTCGCCGGTGTATTCGGGAATATCGAAACTCACGCGCACGTGGCTTTGCGCCGCCAAGTGATAAATCTCATCGGGCTGCACGGCCGTTAGCACCTTGCGCAGGTTCGATGCATCGCAAATATCACCATAATGCAGGAACAGCCGCACGTTATTCAGGTGCGGGTCTTGATAGAGGTGATCGATGCGCGAGGTGTTAAACGTCGAAGCGCGGCGAATGATGCCGTGAACTTCGTAGCCCTTGTCGAGCAGCAACTCCGCCAGATAAGAGCCGTCCTGCCCCGTGATGCCGGTGATCAACGCTTTTTTCATGACGGGCTAGTGTAGCGGCTAATCTTCGATGGCGTAATCGTCGGTCAGGTCGTCGAGCGATTGGGCGGTTTCGATGGCCATAGCAACTTTGTCGCGCTTGAGATTGCAATAGACGGTGCCGGCATCTTTGAGGGCGATGGGCGGCGAGTAGAGCTTGTGCAGAATGATGCAGACCATGCCGTTGCGATCGGGCTTGGTGAGATATTGTTCGATTTCCCAAGTGATCCATGGGCTGAGAAACGTCGTTTGGCCGACGAGGCAAACCAAGACGTCGGCGGCGGCGATTTCGGCGGCGACGCGTTCCCGCAAGGTTGCCGCGGCATCATCGTCGGGGGCGATTTTTACTCGGGCGTCGTAGTCATCGAGATTTGCCTGAGCCGGTCCGAATTCACAGAGCGGTTCGGCGGCGGGGCGTTGCTCGGGTTCATAGCAAAGAAAAACGGACATAACGGGGAAATTTCGCGTATTGGTGCACGCAGGTCGCGTGAGGGTATTGAAATTGACGCGAATCGATAGATTCGCCGCGTCGATATTACAATAATAAGACAAGCGCCGATAGCAACTTGGGTTTGAGTTCATGATGCGTATTCACTTGGCTGGCTATTTGGGGATCGCGGTTTTCATCGCAATGATGACACCGCAAGGGCTGCGCGCGCAGGGTTCGAGCGAAGACCGTTCGAATCAGCGGCGGTTTTTGGCGCAACTCGACAATCAGAATTGGGAGGCCCGTGAAACGGCGACGGCGGAACTCATGTCTGCCGACCCGAGCTTATTGCCGGACCTCGTGAGTTATGCCTCCAGCGATATCAGCTTCGATACGCGCATGCGGCTACGCAAGATTTGTCAGGAGCTATACCGTACGCAACGTCTGGGGCCGTCGCGCGCGTTTTTGGGAATCCAGAATCAACCATTGAGTTGGACGACGGCGCTCGCATTGCCGACTGTTCAGCATCCGATACCGGTCGGCCATCATGTGCTGGTCGTGAGCAACGTGATCGACGGCACGGCGGCGGAAGAAGCGGGTCTTATGCGCGGAGATATGCTCGTCGCGATTGATGGCGAGCGGGCCTTGCTCAACGATTCGGATGCGCAACGGTTAACGGACCTCATCGGAAAGAAGCGACCCGAAGCAATGTGCAACTTCACCGTCGTGCGCGATACCGTGCAACTGGTATTGGATATCGGAAGCCGCGCGACGTTAACGCCGCAGTATTTCGCCGGGATGAAAGTGAAGCCCATCACGGCCCAGGAATACCCGATCTTGGCGCCGAATACCTGCGGGTTGCGCGTTGAAGATCTGGGCGACATTGAGCCGAGCCTCGGAATTCAGGTTGGCGATGTTATCGCGACGGTCGATCGCATGCCGTTTGAACCGCGGACCGCTCAGGTGCAGTGGGATAGTTGGACCAACGGTGTTTTCGATGTCGATGCCGCAGTCGCCGTATGGAATCAGTCGGTGCCGCCGCTGCCACCGATCGGAATTATGCAGAAGAAAACGACCTGTATGACGGTTTTGCGCGGTGGACAGTTATTGGAAGTGCGGGCGCGCCTCGGGCGTTGGCCGCGACACTTACTGCGCGACGATCAGAATCGTGCGAATCGCAACGCCATCGAGCGCGATAAGGAAATTCGCGCGGCGTTCGATGTATGGTGGCAAGAACGCGTGCCACCCATCGGCGGCGGTACGGATGATTCGGTGCGTGCGTCTTTATATTGGCGGATGGAATTGGATGAGGAGTGAGTCGTCGCACAGCCTTTTTGGCTGACTTGGGCCGCTCTTTAAAGGTAGAGCCTCGCAGCACGGCTGGATGGCGCATTTTTTATATATAAGAGAAGGCATCGCGAGTGTTTAAACGTCCGATTCATATGAATCGCGAGTATAGCGAATGCAATGTCGTTGATAGGCAACTCAGGCGATATTATCGAAACGCGGTTTATACGAACGAATTCAACGATTACTTATCATGTTAAAGGGCCTTGTTCGAAGCCTATCGGTCAATCCCTGAATTCGGTGAATCGCACTGACGGCAACCCAGGCAAGACGTTATGAGCGCCTTAGCTCAGTCGCCCAAACAGCGGCGATGTTATCAACCCGGCAAACTTAAAATAGGCAATTTTGCATTTGCCCGCGCCGGAGCCGAATCTTATGTTTCAACTGTCGCTCGACGATTTCCTTAAGGGAAAGAAACGGGCGACGGAGTGCCTCGCGCATCGTTCGTGAGGTCACTCATCCCGGGGGGATGGATCTGAATCACGGTCACACGAGATTCGAATTCACACTTCACCCGAGCGGCCGAGTTCGACATGGCCGCACGCCGTTGCCCTTCGAGTTTGCAACGGTGCAGCTTTCCCAACAGTACTGAAACGGTTCGACCGGAGCCTATTGGCATCGGACTGTTCGAATCGCATTAGGGACCCGGCGAAGGGGATGTCGCCGGGACAGTGCTCTGCCTGCCGCGTTGGCGGGAGAGATAAACAGAATGGTTTGCCACATAGCACGAGGCGATGTTTGGCAGGCCGGAGCAACCAGGCCGACGGGGGTCGGCCGCGTGGGATAAGGAGCTTTTCCGATGACCAAGATCACCAACCTGTGCAAGTCGTTTTTGAAGGATGAAGAAGGCGCCACCGCAACCGAATACGCGGTTATGTTGGCCCTGATTATCGTGATTTCGCTCGCCGCGATTAGCGCGTTGGGTACGAAGGTTTCGGACATCTTCGTTGATGTCGAAACGGCGCTGCCCTAATCCGTAGCTCGCGGGCGGCGCACGAGGCGTCGGCCTGATGGGCCACGGCGGGCCGCATTTGATTTGTGCTTTAGCGTGGCGGGTGAAAGTCGTATGGCTTTCACCCGCCCGAATTTCGGCCCAGCGATTCGCCCGTCCGAGGCGAACAAGCCGGACCGGACGTTGGCTTCGCAACATGACAATTGAGTTTGGACATCTTGTTGTGAGTGTTTTGATCCCCGGCATGGCGTACGCCTGCTGGCGTGATTTGCGTTCGAACCGTATTCCCAACTGGTTGAACGCCGCCCTCGTCCTGTCCGGCCTGTTTGTCCACGGCTGGCTTAGTGGATGGACCGGTATCCAGCAAAGTTTCCTAGGTTTGCTCACCGGCTTCTCACTTTTAATCGTACTTTGGTTAATGCGGGCCATGGGTGCCGGTGACGTCAAATACATGGCGGCACTGGGGGCATGGCTCGGACCGGAGATGACGTTGTACGCCGCACTCGCCGGCATCTTGGTCGGCGGCGTGATTTCTCTCGGGATGGTGGCTTACCGCCGTGCTTGGGGGCGATTCGCGAACAACATGGGGCTGCTCGTTATCAAGATGGGTTCGGCGCGAACCGCCTTTGGCGAATTCGCTTCGATGAAAGACCTCACCGGGCCCGGCAAGACGGCCGTACCGTATGCCGTGCCGCTGACGATAGGTGCCTTGGGCGTGTTGCTCATGGCACAGACAGGACTGAAAGGGTTATAAGCATGTTCATCAAACGACGACGACATATGCGACGGGGTGCGGCAGTGGTCGAAACGGCTGTGGTGGCACCGATCCTCGTTTTGGGGATGCTCGGCATGATGGAAGTCGGCTGGGCGTTCATGCTGCGGCAAACCGTCACACTGGCCGCACGCGAAGGCGCACGAGCGGGTGCTTTACCCGGTGCCGAATACACCGATATCCAATCGCGCGTCGACGATGCGATGGGGGCGGCCAATCTCGAAGGTTACGAGTTGACCACCAACATCAACGACCTCGGCCCGACTGATCTGGAAGTGTCGGTAACGGTCAGCATTCCGTTGGATCGCGCGACCTTTACCGGTGCGATGCTGGGCGGCGGCTCGTTTGATATATCCTCCACCGCGACCATGCGACGCGAGGGGATTGACGGCAACAACAGCTCCAGCGGCGTCGAAGACTAAGCTTGAATTAATCCGGGGAGCGGTTCTTGCCGCTCCCCGCTTTTTTTGCATTATCGGCGGCATCCCCGAAAGCCGCCCGCCATATGGCCGCGATCGATTCGAGATTAGCGGTCCCTGCAATCTTGCTAACAGCAACAACACTTTCGACCGAAAAAACTTTCAGGTCACCACCAATCGCTTGCCCGTAGGTGGGCGGCATGGTCGCACGTATGCGACTGTGGGCAAACGAAAGGACGTTTTCAGATGAAACCAAAAACCATCATTCCGTTGGTGATTGGGCTCGGCGTGGGCTTCTTTGCCATCAAGATGGGTGTCGACATGGTCAAGAAGGCCAAAGGCTCCCAGGAACAGACGTATGGCGTTGTGTTTAGCGGTAAATCTATCGAAACCGCTCAGCGCATCACCGACAAGATGGTGCAAACCAAGAAGGTTCCCAAGAGCTTTATTCCGAGTGATGGCTTCCTCGAACCGGAAGCGGTCATCGGTCGCGTAACAAAGGTACCGGTGCCTGCCGGCGTACCGATTACGAAGGCCATGTTGGCGCCGAAAGGTGCGGAGCCGGGCTTGGCGGCCACCATTCCCGCAGGTTTTCGCGCGGTTAGCGTTAAAGTCACCGAAGATTCGGCAGTTGCCGGTTTTGTCTTGCCGGGCAGCCGCGTCGATGTATCGACAGTTGAAAACGACGGCAGCGGTAAGAGCCATTTGATTCTTCAGAATGTAGAAGTGGGCGCCGTCGGTCAATCGATGTCGCAAGTTGGTCCCGACGGAAAGTCGGCGAAGATCACCAAGTCGGTCACGCTCTTTCTGCGGCCCGAACAGGTGAGTTCATTGAACAGTGCTTTGGCAAAAAGCCGCGGCAACATTCGCTTGGCGATGCGTGGCCATTCGACCGATCCCGGCGATTCGGCTGTGGGCAGTTGGCTAAGCAACCTATTCAATAAGAACGAAATCGAAGAGAAAGACGAAATGCCGGAGCCGACCCTCGCGCCGGAGCCGGTACAAGTGGCTGTGCAGAAACCGACTTTCCACGTGGTGGAAGTGCGTCGGGGCGACGACGTGAAGCGCCTCGTTTTCGACAATCATGGTGGCGTACGGGAATTCCCCGGCGATCAGCCCTTGCCTCCGCAATTCGGTGGCCCAGCCTGGGCCGGTGCCGATCAGGCCTCATCCGGTCGTGATGAGTTTAACCCGTACGAGAAGGAGTCTCAGGAGTAATGAACATTTGTAGGGACGGTCGAACACCTTCGGTCCCGTCCCGCGACATCACAACTCGCGGGTACGTGAATCCGAAGCGGATTCGTCGCGGAACAGTCGCTATGGCGGTAGCACTGTTCGCAAGCGCGACGATCAACTTGCCAACACTACTGGCTGCAGGCGGTTACGGACAACCGACTACCGGCGTAGCCTTACAAACCCTCTCGCAGTATTTCGCACAACAACCGATGCAGCCCGCCACGGGCAACGATGACGCCACCGGCTTTTCGGTGGTGGCCAACGGCAGCGGGATGATTCAGTCGGTGTCGATCGACAATCCCGGCTCGTCGCGCCGCATTCGGGTAAATCGTAACGCCACGGCAGTGATTCAACTGAATCAGCCGATCGATGCGGTGAGTATTGCGGATAACACGATTGCCGACGTGGTGCTGACCTCGCCGACACAAGTCATTGTTGCTGGGCGAGCGTTCGGTACGACGCAGATTTTGTTGCAAAAAGGTCAGGAGCAGACGGCGGTTAACGTCGACGTCGAACTGGACCTGAGTATTCTTAAGGCGTTTGTGCAACGCGTGGCGCCGACGGCGCAGGTCGATGCACAAAGTGTGAACGGCACGATCTTCCTGAATGGTATGGTGCCCGACACGGAAGCCGCAGCGCAAATCGTCGACATGGCATCGTTGGTGCAGGGCGGTGAAGTCCGCAGCAATCTGACGATCGCCGGCGTGCAGCAAACCATGTTGCGTGTGGTGGTTGCCGAGATCAACAAGTCCGCCATTCGACGCCTCGGAGTGAACTGGGCAGTCGGTGGTAATGGTTGGTCGCGCGACTTCTTCTTTGCGAACAACTTGGGGCAGCTCAATCCGACGACGTTCGGCACGGGCGGCCTGCCTGATGTTCGCATGGGACAAAACACGACCTTCTTGTTGCCGAACCAAAACGGTGCCGGCACCAACATCACGTTTGGTTTTCCGCAAGCTGAGTTCCAACTGTTTGTGAACGCGCTTCGAGAAAACAGCCTCGCTCGCGTATTAGCGGAACCCAATCTGGTTGCGATCAGCGGTCAGACGGCCAGTTTTCTCGCGGGTGGCGAAGTGCCCATTCCAGTTACGCAGGGCGGTTCGACTGCCGGTGCTGTAACGATTGAATACCGCGAGTTCGGTGTACGCCTAGCCTTTACGCCGACGGTACTCGGCGGCCAGATCGTACGCTTGCACATCATGACGGAAGTCAGCGATGCGGTGCCGACTGGCGGTGTGGCGGGTGCGTTCCCCTTGTTCACGTTCAGCACGCGTCGCGTTGAATCGACGATCGAATGCGGTAACGGTCAGACGTTTGCAATTGCAGGCTTGCTGCGCGACGACGTACGCGGTTTGGCATCGAAGATTCCGGGGCTGGGTGATATCCCGATTCTTGGAACTTTGTTCAGCTCGACCGACTACGAGCGCGAATTGACCGAACTGGTGATTTTGGTGACGCCGCAATTGGTGGAACCGCTCGATCCGCATCAGGTGCCGCCGCCGCCGGGCAGTCTCTTGACCGAGCCGACGGATGCGGAATTGTTTTTCGAGCAGAAGCTTGAAGGTGATCCATTGGCTCGTCCTGGCTTTGCCGGTGGTGTGCCGCGGGAAACCTTCCCGGTGAAGACGTTGCCGCGCAACAACGCAGCGACCAGCAACGCGAACATGAACCTGCAAGGCCCGTGGGGCATGGCGGAGTTCGGCGAGCAGTAACGCCATGTCGTTGCTTTGCTATTAAGGACGAAGCAACGAAGCAACATAAAAGGAATCAGGGGGCAACGGTTGGTGTACAGCCGTTGCCCTCTTTCTGTGGACAAATAACTGTCGAAGTATTTTTTCAGAATGCACTCGGCACGATTTGCTCGCAGGAAAATTGAATGCCAAATTTAATGTTGAGTCCGGCATTCAATCTATGAACGAATGCAATTCCACTTTGCTTTGCTGTGCGAAGCAGAGGATGTCGGATGGATCCGCATCAAATCTCTTTTGTGTCGACGACGTCGTTCATGACGAACCCGCCGTCCCGTCCGCAGTGCGCGGTGGAGGGAGAACGATGATGAGAAAGTATTGGTCGTTGATTAATCGAAAGCGTCGGCGTGGCACCGTGATTGTGCAGACCGTCGCGTTCGGAAGTACCGTCGCCGTAGGTGTGGCGGCGTTGGCAATCGACTCGGGTTTGATGTTTAGCGCCAAGCAAGAGCTTCAGACGGCTGCGGATTCTGCCGCGTTGGCGGCTGCGGCGAAGCTCGGCATCAATGATGGAGACCCATACGAAGCCGCCAAGCTTGAAGCGCAAAAGTACGCAAATCGGAACCGTGTCATGGGCGACGATGCCGATTTGATCGAATCGGACGTTGTTTTCGGTCACGCCGAGAAGAACGGCGAGAAGTTTGTATTTCAACCCGGCGTCGAGCCGCTCGACGCGGTACAGGTCACGCTTCGACGCGACCAGACGGTTGCCGACGGGCCGGTCTCGCTGTTCTTTGGTAAGACGCTCGGTGTGCACAGCGCGGATATTCGCGCGAGTGCGACGGCGATGATTGTGCCGCGAGATATCGCAGTCGTGGTTGACCTGTCGGGTTCGATGAACGACGACAGCGAGTTTTATCACTCGAAGCAGTTTCAATCGGAGCGTAGCGGCACCATCGATGGCGTGCAGATCAACATCGAAAAGATCTGGGGCTCCCTGCCCGTGTCGTCAGGCAAGGCCGGCGTTGTCAATGGTACCAATCCGAGTGCACCCGGATCACCAAGTGCTTCCGACCAGCAGCCGGGCAATGGCAGTGGCACACCGACACACGCCGGTGCAACGACGGCAGGACAGGTTGGCCCACGTTGGGGTTGGATGACGAAGTGGGGCAGCCCGGTGGTACTCGGCTCTTATAATGCCACCACCGATAGCGGTCTTTACTACATCAAGAAAGGTAGCACGACGACCGACGCCGACGTCATCAACAATCTAACGGAATCGGGCTATAGCTCCGACGAACGCTCGGTAATCCTTAGCAGTTCCAACGACAGCAATTCCGATCTTTACCGCAATCGTGTCAAAGTCATGCTCGGCCTCGCCGGTTGGCGCAGCGGTCGCGATAATCCGAAGTACACCAACAACCAAGGTGACGGCGATTCGAAGGTCGAAAGCTGGGAATTGACTCAGGAAGTTTCGTATCCGTATAGCGGCAGTAGTTG
>JAUIHO010000168.1 GCA_030432035.1 Phycisphaerae bacterium | reverse complement strand
GCGCGGCGGGCGGAGTTGCTACGCGCGCGGGGAGGGTTGTTGAACGAAGGCAAGTGAGCGTTATGGTGAAGTGCCGGGCCGACATTAGGCATTCCCGACGTTGCGTTATTCCCGAAGCCCGGTCACGCGCTTACCAGCCCGACAGATCCTTCTTTGCCAGTCGCTTACCTGACGGTCGCTCGCGGCGTCGTTCGCCGCGACCGTAGTTGACATTGGTTGGTCGGCGCCAGCGTTTGAAGATGTCGCTCGGCATGCTGGGTTTTCCGCGGCGGCGTGCGTGGCGCATGCCGATGATCCAAACGACCACGAACCACGTGACGATTGCGGTCAACGACATCAACACAAATACAATGGCAACATAGCTCCGCTGTCCGGCGGGCCGACTATTGAACTCACCCGGTACGTAATCGATCTGCACCTTGTAATCGGCGGGCGGCTCGACGAAGGGTGCCAACGCGATGCGATCGCGGCGGAGCCCGTCGTCGGCGTCTTCCCATTGAAAGAAAATATCCCACTGAATGATGTCGGGCCCGTCGGGATGATCTTTGTCTTGATATTTGTAACGTTGACGACCGTAGATCGTTGCCTCGGCGGTGCGGCCCCAGATGATGTATTTGAGTTCTCCGTAAGCGAAGTAGGCGGAACCGAAGAACAGCAGGGCGAAGGAAAACAGCACAAGGATTCCACCGGCGACCGGGTCGATGTCATCCGAATTTGAGTTGATACGGGTTCCCACCATCTTGTTATTACTGCTTTCCTAACTGCCCTCTTTCAGTCGCCCTCTTACGCATTCAGTAAGACCAAACCCATTATGACCTCTTGAATACACGTTCGCCTATTCGAAAACGACGACGCGTTTCTACAGGTCACCACGATTCATGCCGTCCGTGAGGCTAATTCCGGTCTCCCCCTATGGACCATTGGCCGACCGTATTCACCCGAAAAACCCGACCGCTTGACATATAAGGATCTGCTTATATATAATCCATCTCATGATCGTTGCACCCGACTTGCCTGTCTTTCGTGCCATTGCCGACCCCACGCGGCGGGCCATTCTCGATTTGTTGATGGCCGGCGAACGGGCCGTGAATGACCTGTTGGCCCCGTTCAAGATGACGCAGCCGGCGATTTCGCAGCACCTCAAAGTCTTGCGCGAAGCCGGGCTCGTTTCCGAACGCCGCGCTGGGCGGCAACGGCTGTATCGCCTCGAACCGGCCCCGCTCAAGGCCGTGCACGACTGGACGGCACATTACGAACGCTACTGGACGCAGAAATTCACCGACTTGGGCGATTATCTCGACCAACTGCCGGACGACGTAGTTACGTCGAAACCAAAGGCGGCGACCGACGAACGTCGTGCCACCAAGCAGAAACGTGCGAGCGCAAAACGCGAAGGCTCGACCGTTAAGAAAACGGCTGCAACGAAAGCGCGCGCAACCCAGCGCAACACGAAGCGGAAATCCAAACGAAAAAGCTAACCCGCGCAGCAACGCGCTCAACGGAAGGCGATCAGCATGGGATCGATCGATATCAAAGTGGAATATCCACACCCGCCGCGCAAGGTGTGGTACGCGTTGACCAACTCCGACGCGATGGCCGCATGGTTGATGGAAAACAACTTTGAGCCCGAGATCGGGCACGAGTTTACGTTGCGCACCGACCCGCAACCGGGCTTCGACGGCATCGTGCATTGCAAGGTGCTCGAACTGGTCGAAGGCAAGCGGCTGTCGTTCTCCTGGCGGGGCGGGCCGATCGATACCGTCGCGACGTTTGAATTAACGCCGACGGCGAAGGGCACCGAGCTGCACTTCACGCAAACGGGCTTCGCCGGATTCAAGGCAAACATGACGCAGCTGATTCTCAAGAGCGGGTCGAAGAAAATCTATCACGAGTTGTTGCCCGCCGTGCTCGAACGCATGGATGAGAACGGTAACCTCACCGCCCCATCCGTTGCACAGGAGTGCCACGAGGGCGGCTTTTGGCAAGTGTTGGTTAAGATCTTTGCGCCGATTCTCGGCAAGAAACCCGAAAGGAAATGATTATGGTACGTTACGTTATCACAGCGATTCTCGCCGGATTGCTGATGTTTCTTTGGTCGGCAGTTTCGTGGATGGCGCTGCCATTGCATAACGCAGCATTTAGCACCTTCCCAACGTCATCGACCGACGCTGATTTGCCGCGCGATCAATCGTCGATCGCGCAGCTCGATCTGCCTCATACCGGCGCGTATCACTACCCCGGCTTTCCGCATCACGAAGACGGCACGCCGCCAACGAAAGTAGAGAGGGACGCCGCCATGCAACGAATGAAGGATGGCCCCGTGATATCGTTGATGATCTATCACGAGACGGGTCGCGATCCGTTTCCGCCGATGAACTTCATCTTGGGTATGGCCGCGTGCATCGTGGCGGCGGGCATCGCGACGTGGATGACCTGGCTGGCCGCGCCGCGCTTACCGAAGTTTGGCCAACGCGTGTTGTTTGTAACGGCGCTCGGCGTGTTTGTGTTTTTCGCGTTCTACGCGCAGTCGTGGGTTTGGTGGGGCTACCCGATGACGTTCGCCATTGCCGACACGATCGACATCGTCGTCGCGCCGCTGCTGGCTGGCCTCGTGATCGCAGGGATGGTCAAGCCGCAGCCGACTGTCGTTGCCGATCGCTAGGCACACACGCGTTCATATTCTTCGACAAAAACGCTATTTCGTCGGTCCATGTCTTCAACGACCGGCAATATTGCATGGGGGCGAAAAATGCTTCGCCCTTATGCAATCGAAATAAATTTCTACATCTGCAATAGCATCGACGGCATCGCAACATAGGTCTCTCGTCAACCGCACACCCCCATCGTCGCAAGACGAGGAGACCGACCGATGAAATCCTTGCTACTACTCGCCATCTTGCCGGTCAGCGTCGCCGCCCAATGCACCGGGTCGCCGCTCGATCGCCAACTCGAAGGCTTGCTTGCCACGCAGGACCGCCGGATTCCCATACAAACGAGTGATGAAACGCCCGACGATTCCACTGCCGAAGCACCGCCGGTCGTTGTACCCACTGCCGCCGAAGTGATCGTGGCATGCCCGTTCGTCGACGGCGAAGATGTGTTTGACTTGTTGGCCGCGTTATCGCAGCAACGCGCCGATGGCGTTAGCGCCGAAACCGCCAGAGCCAACCTGTTGCAAGTCGAGTTCGACTGCGACAACGGCAACGACGCGCCGTGCATCGAATGCGTTGACACGATGATCGCCTTTGCATTCCCAGGAACGGCGACGTCGCAGCAACCCGACCCCACGGCCGAGCGTCCGGTTGGCCCGAGCGAGTTTCCGGTGAACATCGCCTTGGCGTGCATTGCCGTGAATCAGGAAAAAGTGCCCGACTTGCTTGAAAGCATCTTCAACGCACGCGACGACGGCGTGGGCCGTGCCGAGACGCTTCAATTCCTTAGCTTCGCCTGCGGTGCCGACGCCGGTTGCCAAAGCTGTATCGCGGAGATGGTGGACGTCGTATTTGGTGACCCGACGCTGGAGCGCGAGGCACTACTAAACGCGGAGAATAATTGACCGTCGCAGAGAAATGAAACGCTGGAATCTAAACCGCGACGCACGTCTATAAGTCGAGGACGCTAATCAAATTAACAGCGATTGATTCGTTACAAACCTTGGGGCTCGCACACGGGACAACAGGTCGATGCTCCGACCTGCTGTCCCGTCGCCTTTTTAGAAAGCCAAATTTAGACACCTGTCCCTGCCGTTTAAGACCACCTGTTCAGACGGCAGCCCCCGTCTCGATAACATACATCTGTCTATATCACCGTCCGTTTTCACCACCGATATTCCGATAGCCACGCAGCCACGAGCACCTCCTAACATTCAATAATCACGCCCCAAGTCCAGCATTCCCGCCGTTTTCTTCGCGATTTCGGCCTCTCTGCTCATCGCTCAACTCCAGCCGCCCATAAGCGACCTCACGCGAAACGAACCGTCCCACCCAACTATCCACCCGCCCCTTTCTTCGACCGATACGTGGGATAGCGCTGCCGCATTTGCGGAGCGTTCCCGTTCAGACGTTTCCGAACACATTAGGAGAGAGGAACACACGATGAAACAACGAACCTTATTGGCTATTGCCGCCATGATGGCATTGACGAGCTTTGTCGCTTGCGAGCCCTTCGGCATCACCGTGCCGGGCAGCACCAGCACCATGTCGATGAGCGGCACCATCCAATCATCGAGCACCAACGCAAAGCTCAACGGCAGCGCGCAAACGTCTAACTCCGTCTTTACCGTCGTCGCGCAAAGCGCCGGCACAGGCAAGATCTATCTCGACTCGACCGACAGCAGCGGCGCGTTTGACGTAAGCGTGCCCGAAGACGAAACCGGCAACCTGTTCATGATCACAATCGTCGGCCCCGACGGTAAAGCCACCGGGCCCGTTACGTTCGGCGCATCTGGCAGCGAAGTGTCCGCCGGTATCGACTTTAGCCGCAACGCGAACTTCGGCACGATCGAGTTGCCCGCCGACCCGACGCTTGCGCCGATTACGCCCGGTGGCGACGGCGACGTGCTCGAGCTGGCCGCGACCGACGTGATGACGCGCATCGATGCCAACGGTGTGCCCGTCGGTATTGCGACCATCGGCAAAGGTGAAGACGCCGAGGGCCCGGCTTTGACCAACCCGCGACAAGCGTGCGACGTCGATCGCGACGGCTTGGTCGACATGTTCGACGCCGACAACGATGGCGACGGCATCATCGACGAAAACGATACGGGCGACGCCAGCGGCAATACCGGCCTGAGCGATGTGCGGCTTAGCTTCTTTATGAATCTCAAAATTGGTAATCAAAGTGCCAACACCTATTACGCGGGCTCGGCTTCTGCCGTTGAAGCCGCGTTAATGGAAGACACGGTCATTACGTTCGAAGTGTTGGAAGAACCCAGTGCCACGAAGTCGATCTCCTCCGTGAAGCTAATGTCGACGCCCGCACCAAGCTACATCACCGATACCGAAGTGATGCGCGACACGGGAATGGGCTTAATGTCCACGTCATGGGAAGATGTCGACTACGCATTCGAAGAAGCCGGTGACCGATTCCAGGCATTTGTGATTCCGAACGCGTTGATCGAAGCCGGCGATGTGTTCACGGTTGAGATCACGTTCGACGACGGCTCGACGGGCATCTACTCGCGCATGATCAACTACGTGTTTAAGTCGATCCCGCAGTTGATGAAGCACGGCGTTAGCAGTTCACTGACCGACTTCGCCGGTGCGCAGCCCATCGCCTTCGACGGCGCACAAGATCTCACGCTCGAGTTCGAACCGCCGAAGGATGAAAGCGGCGAGTTCCTTACCGGTTTTGCCTATAGCTTCGAAATCTTCTACAACGAAGCAGGCAGCGGCAACCAACTCAACGGTAGCATCGATACCGACGCGACGTTCCCCTCGACCATCACCGGCTTCAACGCGGCCAACACGAACGTTGAGGTAACGGCCGACTCGCTCACGCTGTCGGACGAAAACACGTACACCGTCACGTTGCCGAAGGAAATCTTCGTCAACACGGTCCAGACCGCCGACGGCACCAAGACGGTCGGCAGCTACAAGATCGACATCGCCACACAGTCGGGCAACGGCGATAACTCCGCGATCATGTTGGAGTTTGATAAGATGTAAGCAAACGTTCGACAGGCAAACTGCTTCGGTCGTTGCCAGTCGAGCCGCATATCTTTGAACGAAAATTGAAAGGGCTGTCATCACGCGATGTGTTGGCAGCCCTTTTCTTTTACACGCCAAGATATCTATTCAAGCGCGACCTGCTTGGTTTCGCCATCTCTGTTAACCGTTATGACGCACTCACCAGTCGGCGAAATCGTCAGGCAGATTTCGGACGATACTTGCTCTTTCAACGTTTCTAAATCAAGCATCGCTGCATACGGATGATTGCCTCCGATGGACTGAGCCCCGCCGACCGATAGCGTCAACCCGTCACCATCTTGTATTAAACTCACCGCCGTTCTTGAGGACGAGCCCAACGCAATACCAATGCCGTTCTGGCGATCCAGCGCGATGATGCGTGCCGCAGTGGAATCGTCGGCGTCCACCAATTCGAACGAACGTGCCCGAATTCGATTGGGAATACTCCCGGGCATGGCGCCGGCAGGCATCACCTGCGGCATGCTTCCGGGCGGACCGGCCATGAGCATCGAGACCGTTGCGGTGAAAAAGACGCCAACGACAAAACAAATTAGCGCTTGGTGTGGTGCTTTCATCGTGATTCCCTTTCTAAACGTTTTCAAGATTTCTACCCGGCGAGTCCTCGACGATTGCAATGCACGATCCCGCGTGATTTCCGGCCTACCGAGCGCGCGTGCACCGGAATCACCTCACCAAACGTGGCTTCGCCGCTAAACCAGTTTCTTTCTAGCTGCGACAGATTGCAATAGATACAATCCGAATTAAGCAACCACGCTGAACAGGAAAGCTCACCCAGTTATGTCGTCACCCGAGCACAAACCCGCGGGCTATTGCCCGCATTGCGATTACCCCATCGACGCGGGGCTCTGCCCGGAGTGCGGTGAGATTGTCGAGAAGGCCAAATTACTCGATTCACCGCGCCACTTCCGCCATCGGATACTGCGCGGTCTCAAATACCTTGTCATCGTCGCATTAATCGGCGGCCTTGGGTACGGCGTATATCACGAGATTCAACCGGATCGGTGGGTGCGGTATGTGTCGACAGATTATTTGTTGGATTTAGAAGAACGCGATGCAGGGAATCACGTCAAGATTGAGTTAGATAGACGTTACGTTAACGGGGAACTAACTGACAACCAAATCGATCAGATCCTTAGGTTGCGCTATTCTCCTCTGACTACAAATCTACCCACCGACAATCTAATCCTGCGTAGTCCGTGGCCGGTCGGCGTCATGCCAAGAATAAGAGAAGCATTTCGTTGCGATGGCAACGTCAAAGATATAATGTACGTTAACTATTACTCAAATACCATCATCACATCCGACGAGATTTGGCTTGGCGCTGATCAACTCGTCATGGAACCGAATGTATTTGCGATGCTCGACGAGTTCAAAACGGTTATCTACATGCTGGACGAGGGCAACTACAGATTTCAAAGACGACAAGAAATCGAATACCACCGCTATCCAGTTACCGATATCAGGAAAATTGGCTTCCAAAATATTCTTATGCTAGCAAACACGTTTCCCCGTTCCGTAACAATAACTTCTGAAATCCCATTAGAACTCATTGACAAACCACCAGAAACGTTGGTTAAAGGACGATTCGATGAAGAGCGAATAAACCAGTTGCTAACGACGGGAATTCTGATTGACGCGGAATTATTCCATGATGGGCTAATCCGAGGCCCAATTCACGATCTTCGACTTGCGGGATATCTACACATAAGGCCGGTCAACTCCCCGCACCAAACAATCGAATTCCGCCTCCCGCATAACGCATGTCACATACAATCTTCATTCGCCGCATATGGGCCAGATATGACAAATGTCAATATAACATTCACTCCCGACGCGCTCACCGCCTTTGAAGTCGGCTATGACGACTATTTCGACGGCATCATTCGTTGGAAAAACGTTAACCTTTTCGAGGGATTCGGCCTGCCCGACAGCGTTGAACCGGTACCAGAAGATTAGAGCAACCTTTTCGAATCAATAAAGATCATGCCTCTGCAACTACAGCAACGCCACATCCTGAATCGACCTGCCCAACATCCGCCGCACTGGCACGTGAAACTTCGGATGTTGCGGCTTGTTTTTATCCCAAACAATCATCGTGTCGCGCCCGTCGTTGACGCCGACGACCAGATCGCCCTTGGCGAAGCCCCAACGTAAATCGTGCAGCGCGCGATACTGACCGTGGTAGGCGTCGCCGATCACCATTAAATCCAAAAACTGGCGACTATCGCCGACGAGCACGCGCGGCACGCCGCCGCCGCTGAGGTACTTCACCGACCGCACGGTGCGATGATCGCGCTCACGCAAAACTTCGTATTCATCGGAAGCCCCCGCGACCCATCGCAGGATCATGCCCGTTTTGAGCCCTGCGATGACGTAACCATCGGCGACGCACAAACTCGAAATCTCGGAAGGCGCTTCGATGGCCGATTGCGATAGGTCGTCTTCCGGCTGCCACGCGACTACGAGATTATCGATGGCCAACCATAAGCGACGACCGAACTCCGATTGCACGTCGCGCACCGCATGGCTGCCTTCGGTCAGGTCGGTCAAACACGGAATGGCTCGCTTGGGGTTGTCGTTGGCCCATTTCATCAGGCCGAGTTCGGAATGCGACGCGAAGATGTCGGTGCCGATCATGGCCGTGGCGTTAAAGCCGCCCTTCACATCTTTCTTGCCTTTGGCGATGCACGTCGTAAGCAGATCGCCGCTATCGGCATCGATCACATGCACGCCGTTGCGCGCGCCGACCAAGACCAAGCGCCGCGGGCCATCCTCGATTACGCGCACTGATCGTAGCGGCCCCGTCGCGTCGTCGGTCAGGCGTTGCTTGCGATAATTCTCGTGCGGGTTATCCATGCCGAACCACAGCAGCGATGTACCCGATACGACCAGCACCTTATCGACCGGCTGCATGCCTTTCTCGCCGGCAAGCAGGCCTTCGTAGAGCGTGCCGCGCTGTTCGGCGTCGAAGGCTCGCACCAACTCGCCGACATCGACTGCCCCGCCGCTGTCGGACATCTGCTTAACGCGTTCCATCATGTTGCCGATGGAATCGAGCTGCGCCTCGCGCGCGGCTTGCGCTTCTTGCTTGCGACGCTGTTCTTCCGCTTGGCGCTGTTCGCGAATCTCTCGCGCGCGGGCTTCGGCCTGCGAGCTTTCGTAATGCGACGATTTGAGCGTGAGTCGCGGGTTCGGCCCCAACGCGAGACCCGACTCGAAGCCGATGCGCTTAAACGTCTCGGCTAACACGCCATCGAATTCATCCCAACAGGCCGGTCGCACCAATTCTTCCGCCGTTCGTTCGCTGATGAAGTTGCTCAGCGCAACCTGCACCGCCTCTTGGCAATGGCTGCGCAATTCGTTCTTGCGAAACGTCGGCGCATTGCTGAGCAATGAACCGCGCAGCGCTTGCAATTCGATACGGTCGCCGATCGGACTGACCGTCAGGGCGGTGGCGCCGTCGAACTTGTATTTGTCTTTGGAAGGGAAACCGGCGAAGTTGTATTGCAGGGCAAACTCGGCCAGCCGCGCGAAGACGATTTCGGACGTGCCGTCGGCGTGGACCGGATCGCCGCCGGTGACGACGTCGCAGCGACCGTCGTCTTTGGTGACCAGCGCGGCGGAGTCCTTGGGCAGCACGACGTGCCGCGTCATGAAGGAGAAGACCTCGTCGGGTCGGATGATGCAGGCGACCAGGCTGGGGTCGCGCGACAACGTTTCAATGGATGGCTGTTCGCTCATAAATCTCGGGGCGGGCCCGTCGGCAGGCAGGTTTTGCGTCAGAAGGCGGCCCCGCTGCGGCGGCCGCTCACCAGTACCCATAGTTTAACGGAACCAGACCGACGAATCTGCGGCGGCGGGAAGCAATTTGGGACGTCGGGGCGAGGATTCGGTCGCGTTACCGTCTGTCGAGGATGCGCGTCTCGTCGGCGGATGGCATTTCGTAGAGCGTGTTACGCCACCAGATGCGACGACGGAACATCGACTTGAAAAACAGATGCGAATGCAGCGAGCCGCCGAAGCTGAGCGTGCCGCCGATATCCCAGGCCGCGTCGCGCCAAGTCCAATTCGGTGCCGACAACAAACGACGCAGGGCGAGCTGCCTAAAAATCGCTTCGCCCGCCGCGCCGAGCATCAACAATGCCCAGAGCGCCGCGGCGGCGATAAATACCGGTTGCGTACCGAACCAGCCAAATAAGTAAGCCAGCGTCAACACCGCCACTGCCGAACCGCCGAACGTCAGGTTCATGACGAGAAAGAAACCGCGCCGCCAGGTTTGCGGGGCGCAGATGCGCGTGATGATCATTTGGCGCGTGGCGAATTCGAGGAAGCCGCCGAGCGTGGTTCGATCGGTACTGGCCACCAGCGCCTGCGGCACAAAGCGAATGCGCCGCCCGGCCGCACGCAGGCAACGCGTCAATACCAAATCGTCTGACAGTGCGCGTCGCCACGCGTCGTGGATGCCCAACGTTTCAAAATCGGCCCGGCGCAGCGCCGTCGAACCGCCCCAAGCAAAGTTGCGCCGCTCGTCCGCCAGCGTCGTGAGCGTCGCCGCGTTCCATGCCGTGCGCATCCCCGCCGCCACGCCGCCGATGGCGGTGTACCAACGATAGCCCGTGGTCGCGCCGACGGCTGAATCGCTCAACGGCGCGACCAAGTGCGCGAGCCAGTCATCACCTGGCACGGCGTCGGAATCGACGAAGACCAACGTGTCGATGTCGTCGTCCAGCGAATCCACGGCAGCGAGCAGGTTATGAATCTTCTGCCCGCGGTCGGTCGCGATACCTGCGATTACGAACGTGCATGGCAAGTCGCGCCAACCTTGCGTCCATTCTTTAAGCGTTTGATATGCGGGGTCGGTCTTGGATTCGAGCGTGAACACGATCCGCGCAGGTCGCACGGTTTGCCGCTCGAACGCGTCAATCGTCGATCGCAGTTTTTCATCCACGCCTTTGCACGGCATGATGACGGCGATTCGACGCTCGGACGCAATGCGCTTTGCGTCCGCCGTCGATTGCTCAAGTGCCTCACGAACGTAGCGATGAAACCGCATGCCGCCGCGACAGGCGTTGAGCGCCAACAAGGCCGCCCATGCGCCCCATAGCAAACACGCGGCATAGATAACGTCGAGGAAAGTCATTCGAGAGTGATTAAAAAGCGACTAACCATCAGCGGTCGCGGGTTGCTTTGCTAGCCAAATCTCGTACCGACCCGGCCGGGCCGATGGCGACCAACACATCGTCGGGATTGACCACGCGATCGGGCGGCGGATTGACCACACTTTTGCCGCCGGCTTCGTGAATGGCGACGATCATCGTGTTGGCGCGCGCACGCAGGTCGAGTTCGCGTAAGCTCTTACCCGCCAACGGCGAACCCTCTGGCACCAAGATTTCTTCCATCTCCCATTCGGTCGCATCCATCGTGATGTCGACCAGTTTGGCCACTGCCGGCCGCGCCAATAAGTTGACGATACGAGACGCGCCGATCGACTGTGGACAAATCACGCGGCTGGCACCCGCGCGTACCAATTTGCGTTCGGTGTCGATGTCTTCACAGCGCGCGATGATCGGCAATTCTTCGCGCATACCGTGGGCGGTAAGCGTGGTGAACACGTTATCCGCATCCCCGCGTAATGCTGATACGAGCGCGGCCGCATGGTAGATACCGGCGTCTTCGAGCACGTCTTCGTCGCTGGCATCACCAAGGACATACGCGATGCCAACTTCGGCGGCCGCGCGCGTGCGCTCCGAATCGTTCTCGATCACAACGACAGTCTTACCCTTGGCGACCAGATTGATGGCAATGTGTTCGCCCATGCGACCATAGCCGCAAATGATGAAGTGATCCTTGTATTTGGCGATTTTGTCTTTCAACTTTTGTCGTCCTAGCACCGTGCGGAATTCACCACCGACAATCATAGCCTGCAGCGATGCGAAGGCTAGCGAAACACTGGATATGCCGAACAGAATGACGAGAATGCTCCACCATTCGGCGTGCGGGCTGAGTTCCCATTCCTTGCCGTAGCCGACGGTCGAGATCGTGATGATCGTCATGAAGATGGCTTCGCGAAACGACACCTTGCCG
>JAUIHO010000167.1 GCA_030432035.1 Phycisphaerae bacterium | reverse complement strand
CGAAGCGCACGCTGCCGAACAAACGAATCAACGGATGCCGCCGCCGTTGCGGTCGGCGTTTCGCGTCGTCTGCCGCAGCGGGTTTCGATTGCGGGGCCAAGCGCGTGGGTGAACTGTTGCGTTGAAGCTTGCCCACGTCGGCCTCATACACCGGCGTATTGGTATGTTGCTGAATCATCAATTCCCTTTGCTACCCAACTGCCGCGGTCTGCCGACCGCGATGACTTCGGGATCGAATCCCCCGATTTTAAGGCGAAATCGCGTCGAACAAAATGCGAATCGACTGGCCTTTCAAGGACACAAGAGGTCTCGTTCCAACCTGTCGATGCGACACTGGCCGTCGACATGTTGCTCGCACGTTCTTTGTGATTAGATAGTGCAATAATCGTGCCGTTTGGCGATGCATCCTTCGAAATCAAAAGTGAATCCTGACGACGCTTGTCCAATCGATATGGCAATAAATTCGCGCACCGTGCGAAGGATTCCGCAACGATGGTTCAAGATGGATACACCGTGACTCAAACGGCTTAACGATCCCGGTAGGGATCGAATGATAATAGCCCACCGTTTCAACGGTGGATGAAAGGTGCAGCATCACAATGCTTCGTCCTGTTAAGGACGATGGGATTCACTGTCTCTTGATCCCTCCGGGGATATTGTACGGATATTTTATCTCGGCTAACTACATGAGACCCTAGGGCGCGTGCAGCAATCATTACCGTTAGGCGAGACCACCTCAATAGAAGCCACCTCCAAACCCATTTCCCGAATCTAAGCGTGCTCGCAGAAATCGGGATTTCATTCGAAAATGCAACCCTCCCCTAACCCCTCCCTGCAAGGGAGGGGAAGTTTTAGAATTGTCTCTAAATTGAAAGACGCTAGTTACAGTTCTCTTAAATCAGCCAGTTACAAGTAGAGACACGACCGCCGCGCCATCCCGTGCTGTCGGTCGTGTCTCGAAAGGCAGCTATATTCAATTGTTCAAATATTCGTTGACCGTTCGATCTCGGTTGCCAGCCGCAGACAGTCCGAGTCCGTGACAATGCCGACGAGTGCGTCCTGGTCAACGATCGGCACACACCCGATGTGATGCGTGGACATCAGTCGACACGCGTCCCGCATCGTTTCGTTTTCTTCTAACGTTTTGACCGAATGGGACATCACTTCCAACACCTTCGTGGTGCCAAAGAAAACGTGCCCGTCGTGTTCGGCCAATTCGTCGCTGACCGAATCTTCGCCGCAGGCACGCCGCAAATCCCGGTCGGTCAAGATGCCGAGCAGTTGATCGCCGGCCACCACCGGCAAATGGTGAATCGCGGAATCCTTAAACAGTCGAGACGCCTCAAAGAGCGCGTCGCTCGGCGCGATTGTTTTCACGTTGGCGCGCATCCGATCCTTGAGCGGTTGATCCAACAGCTCGTGATCGTACGACGAAAACAACCGTAAAAGATCCGTGCTCGTCACCACGCCGAGGACCGTCGCATCACGAATCACGAGCAAGGCATGGAATCGCCCTTCGACCATCATGCGTGCGGCGTCCGCGGGCGACGCCTTGGGGTCGAGATATAAGGCCGGGCTCGACATGATTTCGCGAACCGTCCGCGGCCCGACAATCTCTTGATCGCTGAGCGCTTCGCGCTCGACCTCCAATTTCCATCCGACGGCCAACAACACGTCGCGGTCGGAGACCATACCCACAGCCCGCCCCGCCTCTATGACTGGCAGGTGACGTATCTCGTGTTCTTCCATTAGCGAAATGGCCTTGTCGATCGAATCGTCCGGGCCGATCGAAATCACGTAAGGTTGTGCAAGGTTGCCGAGCATCATGGTCAATTCCTCCGTGCGGAACGGCTGATCCACCGCCTCCCAAGCAGACTTAATGCACGTCTCGTGCCACGATTATCAGGAAGACGAATGCGGCTTTTTGCGGTCGTAGCCTCATTTATATCGTCGCCGCACTCTAAATCCGCTTTCGCTGCGGGGTTTTCCGCGATGGTTTGCATACAAATCCGCAGCACGGGCCAGCGTGTACCCGCAGTCCGCCGCCCACGCCCGATTATCCATTGGCCCGCCGTTTGCTATGTGCAGTTGCGAAACACAATCCAGGCCTTCATCCGGCTTCGACGAAACGCCGGCAACCCTGCCAGGAGAGCAAGCAGATGCAAACGCGACAAAAAGTGATGGTGGACGGAAATCAAGCAGCCGCTCATGTGGCTTACCTCGCCAACGAAGTCATCGCCATCTATCCGATAACGCCGTCCTCCCCCATGGGCGAATGGGCCGATCAGTGGGCCGTCGAAGGCCGACCCAACGCGTGGGGCACGATTCCAAACATTGCAGAAATGCAAAGCGAAGGCGGCGCTGCAGGTGCCGTTCATGGCGCACTGCAAACCGGCTCGCTCACGACAACCTTCACCGCGTCACAAGGGCTGCTCTTGATGATTCCCAACATGTACAAGATCGCCGGTGAATTGACGCCGGCCGTTTTTCACGTTGCCGCGCGCACCGTTGCGACGCATGCGTTGAGCATCTTCGGCGACCATAGCGACGTGATGGCCTGCCGCGCGACGGGGTGGGGCATGCTGTGTGCGGGCAGCGTGCAGGAAACGATGGACTTCGCTCTGATCTCGACGGCGGCATCGCTCGAATCGCGCATCCCGTTCCTACACTTCTTCGACGGCTTCCGCACATCACACGAAATCATGCGGATCGAGCAACTCACCGCCGAAGATGTGCGGACGATGCTAGCGCTCGAACACATTCAAGCCCATCGGCAACGTGCGCTAGACCCGAATCGCCCCGTGCTTCGCGGCACGGCGCAAAACCCCGATGTCTTTTTCCAAGCGCGCGAAGCCTGCAACGGTTACTACGACCGCTGCCCCGCCATCGTCGAATCGGCCATGGCGCGCTTCGCCGAGCTGACCGGTCGACAATATCGCTTATTCGATTACATCGGCGCGCCAGATGCCGAACGCGTCGTCATCATGATGGGCTCCGGTGCTGAAACCGCACACGAAACTGTCGACGCCCTCAACGCCGCCGGCGAAAAGGTCGGCCTCATCAAGGTACGGCTATACCGGCCTTTCTCGGCGGCACATTTGCTCGCGGCCCTTCCGGAAACGACGCGTTCGATTGCCGTGTTGGACCGCACCAAAGAACCCGGTGCCGATGGCGAACCGCTTTACAAAGACGTGCAGAACGCTTTGATCGAGGCGTATTCGAGCAACACGCTTAAAACGAAGCAACTGCCGCGCGTCATCGGCGGTCGCTACGGTCTGTCGTCCAAAGAATTCACGCCCGCAATGGTCAAAAGCGTGTTCGACGAACTATCCACCCAGCAACCGAAGAACCACTTCACGGTGGGCATCAACGACGACGTTACCCATCGCAGCCTCAATTTCGACCCGGCATGGACCACCGAAGATTCCGACGTGTTCAACGCCGTTTTCTTCGGCCTCGGTTCAGACGGCACCGTCGGCGCGAATAAAAACTCGATCAAGATTATCGGCGACGTCACCGAACGCTACGCCCAAGGCTATTTCGTTTACGACAGCAAGAAATCCGGCTCTGTGACGGTCTCTCACTTACGATTTGGCCCGCGCGAAATCCGTTCGACCTATCAAATCGATCGCGCCAACTTCGTCGGTTGCCATCAATGGTTGTTCATCGAGCGTTACGACGTACTCGGCCGCGCCGCAATCGGTGCAACCGTATTGATCAACAGCCCGTACAGCCCGGAAGACACGTGGAATCGAATCCCACGGTCGGTACAGCAGGAGATGATCGACAAGAAAATCAAGCTTTTTGTCATCGATGCGCTCACCGTCGCGCGCGATTGCGGATTGGGCGGTCGCATCAACACCATCATGCAGACCTGTTTCTTTGGTATCTCCGACATCATGCCGCGCGATGAAGCGATCGCACGCATTAAGAAGTCGATTGAAAAAAGCTACAGCGCCAAAGGCGCGGAGATCGTTCAGCAGAACTGCGCGGCAGTCGATGCCTCCATCGCCAACCTGCACGAAATCAAACTGCCCGCCAAAGCCGACGGCGCACGTACCGTGCCGCTGCCGGTCGCAGGCGACGCCCCCGGATTTGTGCGCGACGTGCTCGGCAGCATGATCGCCGGTCGCGGCGACGAATTGCCGGTCAGCGCGTTGCCGGTTGATGGCACGTTCCCAACGGCAACGGCCAAGTGGGAAAAACGCAGCATCGCGGCGGAAATCCCCGTGTGGGATCCCGAAGTCTGCATCCAATGCGGCAAGTGTGCCTTCGTTTGTCCGCATGCGTCGATTCGCCTGAAGGCGTATGACGGCACCGCCCTCGACGGCGCGCCGGAAACGTTTAAGTCGATCAAGGCGCGCGGTAAGGAATTCGACGGCATGATGATGACCGTGCAGGTTGCCCCCGAAGACTGCACCGGTTGCGGCATCTGCGTGGAAGCATGCCCCGCCAAAAACAAGAGTGAAGCGCGACTGAAAGCCATCAACATGGCTCCGCAAGCGCCGCTGCGCGAAACCGAACGGGACTGTTACAGCTTCTTCGAAACGCTGCCCGAAGTAGATCGCAATCTGCTCAAGGTCGATTCGGTGAAAGGCTCGCAGTACATCGACCCGCTCTTCGAGTTCTCGGGTGCTTGCTCGGGCTGTGGCGAAACGCCTTACGTGAAGCTCGTTTCGCAGCTATTCGGCGATCGCGCCCTTATCGCAAACGCTACCGGTTGTTCGTCGATCTACGGCGGTAACTTGCCGACCACGCCGTGGGCAGTCGATCGCAACGGACGCGGCCCGGCTTGGTGTAACTCGCTGTTTGAAGATAACGCGGAATTCGGTCTCGGCTATCGCTTGTCGGTCGACAAGCAAACCGAACAAGCGCGCGAATGGCTCCAAAGCCTGAAGACCGAAGTCGGCGAGGGCCTCGTGACGGACATCCTCGATGCAAATCAAGCGGACGCTGCCGATATCGAAAACCAGCGCGCCCGCGTCGCCGAACTGCGAGCCAAACTCGGTAATCTCGACCATCCCGTTGCCGCGCAACTGTCCGCAGCGGCTGACGCGTTCGTTAATAAAAGCATCTGGATCATCGGCGGTGACGGTTGGGCCTATGACATCGGCTTCGGCGGGTTGGATCACGTATTAGCGTCGGGTAAGAACGTCAACGTGCTGGTGCTCGATACCGAAGTGTATTCGAACACCGGAGGCCAATGCTCCAAGTCCACGCCGCGCGCCGCCGTCGCCAAGTTCGCCGCTGCCGGCAAGCCACTCGGCAAGAAGGACTTGCCCAGCATCGCCATGAGTTACGGCCATGTGTACGTCGCGACCGTCGCGATGGGCGCGAGCGACAACCAGACGATTCGCGCGTTCATCGAAGCCGAATCGTACAACGGGCCGTCGCTCATCATCGCCTATAGCCATTGCATTGCGCACGGCATCAACATGCGAACCGGTCTCGACATGCAAAAACGTGCCGTCGATTCGGGCCACTTTCCGCTGCTGCGCTTCGATCCGCGCCGCGGTGAACAACCGTTGCAGTTGGATTCGAAAGCACCGCGACTGCCGTTCAAAGAGTTCGCTTATCGTCAGAATCGATTCAAGATGCTGACCAAATCGCAACCGCAGCGCGCCGCCCAATTGATACGCGACAGCCAACAGGATGCGCGGGACCGCTTCGAACATTACGAACGCATGAGCAAACAACAAACCGTGGAAGCCGAACCAGCCGGACAGCCCGCGACGGTCTAGTACTGCCATAAGGAAACTGCAATGAACCTATCCACTCGCTATCTTGGAATCAACCTGGCCAATCCAATCGTGCCGTCGGCGGGCCCGATGACGTCCGACATTAGCACGATCCGCCAACTGGAAGACGCCGGTGCCGCCGCCATCGTGTTGCCGTCGCTATTTGAAGAGCAACTGCGGCACGACGCGTTTGAACTCGATCACCATTTGGACCACGGGACCGAAAGCTTCGCCGAATCGCTCTCTTACTTTCCGCACGTCGGCGATTTTCGACTTGGGCCCGATGACTACCTCCACCATATTCAAAACGCGAAGCGGTCCGTCGGTATCCCGATCATCGCCAGCCTCAACGGCTCGGCGATGGGCGGTTGGACGCAATACGCACGCGAAATCGAACAAGCCGGTGCCGACGCGTTGGAGTTGAACATCTATTATGTTGCGGCAGAGTTCGACACGTCCAGCGCGCAAGTCGAGCAACGCTACGTCGACATCCTGCGCGAAGTGAAATCCGCCGTCAGTATTCCGCTGGCGGTGAAGATCGGCCCCTACTTCAGTTGCCTCCCCCACGTCGCGCAACGGCTCGACGAAAACGGGGCGGATGGCTTGGTGCTGTTCAACCGTTTCTATCAACCCGATATCAATCTTGACGATCTGACGGTCGGCCCCAACCTCGTGTTATCCGATTCGCCCGAGTCGCGATTGCCCATGCGGTGGATCGCGATTCTCTACGGTCGCCTTGGCCTGAGCTTGGCCGCAACATCGGGCGTGCATACGGCGACCGACGTGTTGAAGCTGGTGATGGCCGGCGCCGATATCACGCAGATGTGTTCGGCCCTGCTCAAAGGCGGCTGCCGCATCGTGCACGATGTGCTGACCGACCTGCGGCAGTGGATGGAAGAAAACGAATACGAATCGATCGAACAAATGAAAGGCAGCCTAAGCCAACGCGCCTGCCCCGACCCGGCAGCATTCGAGCGCGCAAATTACATGAAGACGTTGCAGCAGTATGTGTAGCGTGATGACGTTTATGTAGTGTGGTGACGTATTTGTAGCGTGACGACCTATTTGTAGCGCGCTTAAGCGCGGGTGGTGACTTGAGCGAGACGCAGGCAGGTTGCCTCACTGAATTGAAAAACGAATGTGTAGTACTTCGTCCATATTGATTAGGCGAGTGAGGTCTACTCCCTCTCCCTCGCAGGGAAAGGGCCGGGGTGAGGGTTTCAGTATGAGCGCAAAGCTTAGGAACCCACACCATTAATGTGGATGAAGGTGTAGGGTGGGTCGTACCCGACCCACCGAAACACCAGCGATATTGATTAACAACGAATCTCAATTATCTCACTCGCCCTCGTCAATCTAAGAAACGGGTGCCTTGCCGACCTAACCGAAGTATCGCACTATGTTATTAAAAGGCAACCCCGCGTGGGATCAAACAAATGCTAAACGAGTACGAAGGTCGACATGCTTGAGACACGCGAATTCACCGATTCTTGATAATGACGCTTCCTGACGCCCGACACGAATCCGCTGTGCCCAATTTCTGAGATTGTGCATCTTGCGTGATGAGCATGCCGACCTTCGATTCGGTCTCGCGATCGTGTGAGCCCGACGTAACTAACGATACATAGACGCATTAGCACACGACGGTTAGGTCGGCATGACAGCCACGCACAAGGGTTTTATTCACACACATCCGACTTGTTCTTGATCGAAAATCCGCATTCCGGACAAACACCCGAAGTATTCCCAAAAATGGAATAACGACATCGCTTGCACCAATCACCTTCTAAGAAAAAGACCTTTCTCTTTACCAAGGCAAGCACAGCCCCTGGATAAATGACTCCCGGGAAGCAAGACAACCACAGGTAAGAGACTGGATAATCCCTATGGAGCCCATAACGATAAAATCGAGTGAATTCAGATGATCCTCCGAAGTTCGGCCCCTCAGTGTATTCGTACGACCACGCCGAAATGTGATCTGACGGTCGCAAATCTATTGCAACTATCAAGCCACGGCCTTGAACAACCCCGAACAGGTAACGATCCCCATCTCCTACGCAGGTCACGCTACAAACCAACTGAAGCAATGCTAAGAAACATAAGAAAATAGTGACAACCCACAAAGATTTAACGAGTTTCTTGTACATTCTTATATTACTCGTTGTATCCTTTACTTGAATTCCCGCCATCCAGAGGATTACGATGCCGCCGAAGTACAAAACGGGAGACATCCAAGTAAGAGGTACACCTGAAAACACACTCGTGTACTCTAAATAAAACCAAACCAAATTCAGCAGAACACCTAAGGCCACAAAACAGACACCTACAATCAAGTATTGTCGCGGCCTCACAAGTGGAGCACCAATTTTCCTTATCATGACTCTATACATTTTTTTATGATAACAAAAAATGGCGGGCGGGTGGCCCATGCCGATACTCCGACCTAGGGTTGCGAATCATCCGCGCCAATTAAGCCTTCCCAAGTTTTCTACCGTTAATAATCGAACCCTAGGTTGGAGTACCAACCCAAAGTACCCGCGCAATTGGGATCGCGCGTTCAGACTTGCTTCACCGAGCGGCCCGCACGCTTGCCTTGAAGGGCAAGCGTGGCACCCGAAAGCCTAGACCAGGCAACCGGTATCCCACATGCGGTAACCTACAAACGACACACGACGACCGACAACCAGCAACCGAAATCCCTTACGAATTCATCGCGAGGGTTCTCGCCGCATTAAGCGGTCTAATTCACCACCCGATCTTTTTTCCCCTTCCCTGCCCTTCAGAGCATACCATAGCGCTCCATGCGATAACGCAACTGATCGCGCGACAGGCGTAACAGCTTGGCGGCACGGGTTTGGTTGTTGTCGGTTTGTTCTAACGCCTTGCGCACCAAGCGTTCTTCGATGTCCTGAATGCTAATGCCGTCGGACGGGATATCCGTCGGCACCAATGTCGGTCGTGACGAGACCGACGGTCCGATCGTAAGATCGGTCGCTTCGATCGTACCATTCTTGCAGAACAGCACCGCCCGTTCGATCGTGTTGCGCAGTTCGCGCACGTTGCCGGGCCAACCGTAGTCCAACAACTTCTTCACGCCCGCTTCCGAGATTTGTCGCGGTCCGCGGCGAAACTCGGTCGCGAATTGATCGACGAAAAACTCCGCAATGATGCGGATATCATCGCCCCGCTCGCGCAACGGCGGCAGCTCGATCGGAATGATATTGATGCGATAGTACAGGTCCTCGCGGAACTGCCCTTCGGCAATGAGTTTTTCCAAATCGCGATTGGTGGCGGCGATGATGCGCACGTCCACGGCGATATCTTTCACACCGCCGACGCGCCGAAACGTCTTTTCTTCTAAGAAGCGCAACAACTTCGCTTGCAAATTTAGCGGCATGTCGCCCACTTCATCGAGAAAAACCGTGCCGTGATCCGCCAGTTCAAACAGGCCCTTTTTCTGCTGCTTCGCGTCGGTAAACGCGCCGCGTTCGTGGCCGAATAATTCGCTTTCGAGCAGCGCTTCGCTAATGGCCGTACACGTGATGTTCATGAACGGTCGGTTCGCGCGGTCCGAGTTGTAATGAATCGCCTTCGCCACCAAATCCTTACCGGTGCCGCTTTCACCGCGCAGGAAAACTGTGGACGCGCCGCTCTCGGCCACGTCCTGAATCATTCCAAACAAACGCACGATTTGCGGGCAATTGCCGAGGATGCGGTCGAAGCCGAATTCCTTTTTCATCTGCGCTCGAAAGTCGCGCACCTCGCGCTTTAGCCGCGTGGTTTCCAGCGCCTTCGCCACTGTCAACATAAGCTCGTCCATATTGAACGGCTTGCTAACGTAGTCGAACGCACCGAGCCGCATCGCTTCGACGGCGTCTTCGACGTTGCTATACGCCGTCATCATCAACACAACAATATCTTCATCACCGGCGCGAATCTGACGCAGCACTTCCAAGCCGGTCATCCCCGGCAGTTTGTAGTCGAGCATCACGAGGTCGAACACGCCGGATTCGAGTTTTTCCAAGCCCTCCGGCCCGTTTTCCGCTTCGTCGACGCTGTAGCCTTCATCCTCAAAACGCTGTCGTAGAGACCAACGAATCAGTTTTTCGTCTTCGATGATTAAAATGCGTGGCGTACTCATGATGTTGCCTCTTCACTTTCGGCACTCCCGCTCTTGCGGTCGCCAAATTCGATCGTTACCTGCGTTCCTTCGTTCGGTTTACTGTCGAGCGCAATCGTGCCGCCGTGAGCCGTGATGATTCGGTGACAAATCGACAGCCCCAGCCCCGTTCCTTTTGCTTTGGTGGTAAAGAACGGCTCCCATACGCGCGGGAGCACTTCCGGATCGATGCCGACGCCGTCGTCGACAATCGCAAGCCGCGCGCCGGCCCCCATGCGTTGGATACGACATTGCACGGTGCCTTTTCGGCCGCACGCATGCGCGGCATTGATGATCACGTTCATTAAGACTTGTTGCAGTTGCGCTTCGTCGCCGATCATCTCGATCGAGTCGTGCTCTGCATCGACGGTTATCTTGACCTGCCCCAATCCCGTTTCGCGCCGCACGATCATGATGACGCGTTGAACGAGACTCACTAGATCGAGCGGCCCGCGCTTCGGCGGCTTAGGACGCGCGTAGATCAACAGGTCTTTCACCGCAGCATCGAGACGGTTGATTTGCTTGAGCGCCTCGTCCATCACTTCGCGATGCGGGTGCGTTTCGGCCAGACCGTGGCGAATGACTTGCAAAGCGCCGCTGATGCCGGCCAATGGGTTCTTGATTTCGTGCGCGACCGACGCGGCCAGTTCGCCCAAACTCGCGAGATGCCGTGCCTCGTCGAGCCGCTTCTCGAAGCGAACGGATTCGAGCGTTCGCAACCGTTCCATCAACTCCTCGTGATAGGACTGATTCATGATCGCCAGTTCGAGATCGAGGATTTTTTCCACCGCCGCCCGATATGCCGCGCCATCCTTCAAATCGAGCCCGTCGACCTCACGTAGCAACGATCGCCGAACGACGTTCATCGCGGTAAACATGAGATACTGCGGCAGATTCACGCGTACATGGGTATGCCCGATGTCGAGGCTCTTTTGGTAATAGGCATCGCCATATTCGCCGCCGAGCAACCGACTGAACCACGATTCCAGCGACTGGCGGAGGCGATCGATCTGGTCGGTGTCGCCGCCGAAAACCGCCATTGCACGCGGGTCGCGTTGGAGGATGGCGTAAAATTCCGCAACGAGCGTCGGAATCCGCTCCGTTAGCGGTTCAGCCAATCCTGCAAGCAGTTCGGCGTCCGTGTCGGAGAAATCAACATACCGTTTCATGTCTTCAAAGCAGGAAGCGTCCATACCTCGATTATAAAGCGGTAAATGCGAATTCTTGCTGCCAAACTTCCCTGAGGCCTCGCTGTTTGAGGCGTTCCAATCGGGTTGAAATTCGAGCGAGATATGTTCGGAAGGTTTCGTTGCCATGATCATTGGAACGAAAGGTGCAATTCTCGGGCCATTCGCTTCGCCGATTGCGGAATTCTTCTGATCGGCCCCTAAGCCTGTGACTTTTGCTTTACGGGGATGGAAAACACGGCCCCCGCCAGCCTCGCGTGCCCTGCCCATTTTCGGTAGGCAAATTGCACCATTCATTTCCAAATTGCACCATTCGCATCCGAAATGGCCCGCTGCGATTGCTTTGCCGGTTTCAGACAGCCAAAATCCGCTTCATGCCTCCGCGACCGACTCTTTGAGTTGCCTGCGGATATCTCCTTACTGATGCCATATTTCCGATTCGCCGTGGACCATGCTCGTCCGCGCCCAACCACAAGGCCCGATCCTATGCACGTAAGACGTATCCTTGTCGCCGCCCTATTTATCTGTTCCGTTGCACCATTCACTTTTGCCGAGGACGGTGGTGAAAACGCCGCCCAACGACTCTCGCGCGAGGGCCACGACCGCAGCGACATCGCCGATGCCGAGAACAAGGCACTCTACTGCGTCGGCTACGCCCACCTCGATACGCAGTGGCGCTGGGACTTCGTCAAGACGATAGACGATTACGTGCGCAACACGCTCGACGATAACTTCGCGTTGTTCGAGAAGTATCCGGAGTACGTTTTCATCTTCACCGGCTCGGTGCGCTACGAGATGATGAAGGAGTACTACCCCGA
>JAUIHO010000349.1 GCA_030432035.1 Phycisphaerae bacterium | reverse complement strand
AACATCGGAATCATCAAACGTGATTGGATCATCGGAATTCGTCTCTTCGGATCGTGATACTGCTTTATCATCATGACTTCCGCACATCGAATTATTTCAGGCCGCCGCGGCTTGCCGACGTTTCCTCAAAATCGGCTTCACGTAGAACGCGTACCAACAACCGATCGTGATCAGCACGCAGCCCAACACCATCGGAATGATGCCGTTACGATTGCCAACGCCCAGAATCGTGTAGCTCCAGTTATCTTTGGCGGCGCCGCTCTGAAACAGCGTCCACGCCCCCGCCTTACACGTTTCGTTGGTGTACACCATACCCGGAGTGGGCTCGGCGTTCGGGCCATCCATAACGACAAAATCGCTGCGCCAGCTTTCCACGTTTTGCCGACCCGGGAAATACGTCACGCTCAACTTCCGCGCAGCAATATCCACGCCCAAATCGTGTGCCAAACGCGAGTAGATCAATTCCCAATTGCGACCGTCGGGCGTCGCAATACTCATCGGCCGCGCATCGACATGCGGATATTGGCTAAACAAACACCAACGCGATTCCTGCCAACCGTTGAGCTCGCCCCTGCCGCTAAACGCGATACGAATCGATGACATCGAGCGCGCCGCGATGTTCGGTCGCCGTCGCTCTAACGGTTCGATCACCGGCGTTTGCATGTAGCGGCCCTTGGGGAAGTAGTCGGCCAACGTAAGGTTCAATTGCGTGAGGCCGACCGTAATCGTCTGCGTTTGGCCCACCGGCAACTCGAATCGATGCACGCGCCCCGTGGCGTCGAACACGCCGAGCATCGCCGGTTCGTCGGGCACGGCAACGACCATCATCCAACCATTGGCCGACGATCGATAATTCAACACCAAATTTGGGTCGTACGGCCCTTCGCGATGTCGCACGCCCGCCTCGTCGATGTCTTGCGACAAATGCGGAAAGCGTTGAATCACGGTGCGGTTGTATTTCAGTTCGCCGTTGGTCACATCGACGGACGCCATGGGCGAAACGGCGTTCTCAAACCCCGGCGTCATCAGCGGCCAACTGGGCATGACGTTTTTGATCGTAAGTTGATACGGCGTACCGTCGATTGGAATGACGTCGCCGGCGCGAATCGCAAATGTCTTTTTCGCCGGCGGTTCTTTCACTTCGACCGTTAGTTCGTGCGGCCCGACGAGGTTGGCAAACAGCGATTCGCGCTCGGCCACACTGTCGACAACGCGAAACTCGATTGGAATCGACGAGGGAATCAGCGAATCTTTCGGGCTGTTGGCAAAGAGCGAAAACACGCGGCTCATGCCGCCTGCGGATAGTTCCAGATTGATCGCGGGGTTGTCTTCATTGCCGCCGCCGACGGCCACCCTCTTCATGTCGGCAATGTACGGCACGAAACCGGTGATCGTCATATCAAATGGCAAACGCTCGTCACTCAGCTTGATGGGCAAACGCCAATGTTCGAGCCCCTTCGTCGGTATTTCGAACCCAGCCAACGCGACGTGTGGGCTGCTTCGCTTTGACGGCACAACGTTCCCATCGCGATCCTGCAGATCGTAACCTTCGTCGAGATAGCGCTCGCGATAAATCGGTAACCCGTGCACCGGTAAATTGACCGCTTCCGTGCCACCCGCTTCGCGCACGTAAAGCGTTGGCGTTTCGTTATCGTAGAATTGATCGACCGCCGGATACGCGACCAACCGTGCTTGCAGACGGTCGCCATCTAACGACGCTGGTTCACCGTTGGCCGTAAGCTCAATCGTCTGCACCGCGCCGTTGCCCATGCGTGCTTCAATCGCGCAACGCTGTAGGGCGCCGGTGTCGTCATGATCTGCCGACGTAACCGTCAGCGACACATCGCCGCCGAACGCGGGCATGAATGTTTGCCACGTCGACTCGTCGTCGGCCAGTATCGCAGCAATCACGCGTTCGTCGCCGCTGATATTTGCCACCACTTCCACGCGCGGCGACCGTAACACGACATCACCTTCGATCTTGGTGCCGAAGTAATAGATGGATCCGCCGATCAGCAGCAACAAGCCAGTATGTACTGTTAAAACGCCCGCGTTGATCCAGTTAAACTTGATGCGCGTAATCGTTGCGACAGTTAGCGATATAGCCAACAACACGCACAGCGCGACGAAAATCCAATGACGAAAGATCTGCATCTCCGTCATTTCGAGCGCACCGCGTACCTGCGGAAGGGCCGACGCCAATGATGCATAAATAAGAATGAGCGCCATCATTGCGATG
>JAUIHO010000166.1 GCA_030432035.1 Phycisphaerae bacterium | reverse complement strand
TTCGGTAACTTTGTGTTACCGTTGCAATGCGGCGCGCCCGATATGGCGTTTCCCAAATTAAACATGGCCAGCTACTGGACGTATCTGCCCGGCGGCATCTTTATGATGTTCGGCTTCTTTGTGAAAGGCGGGGCGGCCAATAGCGGGTGGACGTCGTACCCGCCATTGGCAAGCATCGCGACCACAGGGCAAACGATCTGGCTATTGGGCATGGTGATTCTGATCACCTCGTCGTTGCTCGGTTCGGTGAACTTCATCGTGACGGCCGTGCAATTGCGGGCCAAGGGGCTGTCGTTCTTCCGCTTACCGTTCTTTGCGTGGGCGCAGTTGGTTACGGCCTTCTTGTTGCTCTTGGCATTCCCGCCGTTGGAAGCCGCCGGTATTTTGCAGTTGATGGACCGCGTCGCCGGCACGTCGTTCTTCGATCCGGGCGGTCTGATCGTTTCGGGTGTCGAACAAAACACCGCCGGTGGTGGTAGCCCGCTCTTGTGGCAGCACTTGTTCTGGTTCCTGGCACACCCCGAAGTGTACGTGTTGATTCTGCCGGGTCTCGGCATCATCTCTGAAGTCATTGCCAACAACACGCGCAAGCCGCTGTGGGGTTATAAGTCGCTTGTTTACTCGGCGATCTTCCTCGGTTTCATGTCGTTTATCGTGTGGGCGCACCACATGTTTATGACGGGTATGGGCACGACGCTCAGTACCTTCTTCCAAGCCACGACGATGATCATTTCGGTACCGTCGGTCATTATTCTGACCTGTCTGATCATCAGCCTCTGGGGTGCGTCGATTCGCTTTACTGTGCCGATGTTGTTTGCGTTGGCGTTTCTCCCGATGTTCGGCATCGGTGGTCTGACCGGTCTGCCGCTGGGGCTAACCGCGTCGGATATTCACCTGCACGATACGTATTACGTCATTGGCCACTTCCACTATGTGGTCGCGCCCGGCACGATCTTCGCGATGTTTGCCGGTATCTATTACTGGTATCCGAAGGCAACGGGCCGCAAGATGAACGAGTGGCTCGGACGCATTCACTTCGCCGGTTCGTTCGTGTTCATCAATGCCGTGTTTATGCCGTTCTTCTTCATGGGGATGGCGTCGGTTTTGCGTCGTCAATTCGACCAAACCGAAACGCTGCACGGTGCGGCCGTTCAAGGGCTGAGCGTGATGTCGACGTGGGGGGCATTCGGCCTCGCCGCGTTCCAGTTGCCATTCGTGATTAACTTTTTCTGGAGCATCTTCGCCGGTGAGCGCGTCGGTGCGAACCCCTGGGACGCAACCACGTTGGAATGGTCTGCACCATCGCCGCCGCCGCACGGTAACTTCCTGAGCGAGCCGATTGTGGCTTGCGGTCCGTACGAATACAGCGTGCCGGGTGAGGCGGAAGACTACACGATGCAGTCGCCGCCATCGACGACGGCCTAGTGTTAAGTTTGACGCAGCGAGTGTGAAGATAACCGCCTCAGTATGGGGCGATCGGGATCGACGCGGGACAGATGCGTCTGATCCAGCGGAACAACTTTGAGGAGAATGCAACTTGTCCGCCGCAGCAACTGAGATTCCTTACGATATGGAGCCGCATCCGCTAACGCGGATGTATAACGGCAAGTTCGGGATATGGCTGTTCTTGGCCTCCGAAATCATGCTGTTCGGCGCGTTGTTTTCTTCTTACGTGTTGCTACGCGTGGGGGCGCCGGAGGGAACGTGGCCGATCATCGGCGCGCCGACGGTGTTGGGACACGAGATTTTGAACGTGCCGCTGGCTGCGCTGAACACGGTGATTCTGATCACGTCGTCGGTCACCATGCTGATGTCGTGGTACTACCTCAAGCTTAACAACTTTGGTAAGGGGCAGTTATTCCTGCTGCTTACCGTCCTGTTGAGTTGCAGCTTCTTGGTCGTGAAATACTTCGAGTACAACTCCAAGCTGCACCATTATCTCGTTGAGTTTGATGCACCTCTGGTCGTGGACGGCGAGCAAGTTTCTTACAGCCGCACCTATCCGACGGCCAATGGCGAGCGCACGGTACATTACCTGCACGGCCATATCACCGAGACGGTGAAGGATGAAGACGGTTACGTCGAGTACTACAAGTTCGCTGCCGACCCGCGAAAGCCAGATCACGGTCACGGCCATGAGGGGGACGCCGGCCACGGCGACGCCCATGCCGGCGAGCATCCGGAAATCGAACTGCGACCGGGCGATTATCGACGTATGTCTAATTGGGGCCCGGCGGGCAGCACGTTTACCGGCATCTATTTCACGTTGACGGGGCTGCACGGGTTGCACATTCTCGGCGGCGTCGTGGTGATGGTGTACTTCCTGCTCACGGGCGGGTCGATGTGGAAGAAACTGCCCGACAAGTATGCGAATCGCATCGAATGTACGGGTTTGTATTGGCACTTTGTGGACCTCGTTTGGATCTTCCTGTTTCCGGTCCTTTACCTGCTTTAGAGGAGCAATCGATGGCTGCAAATGCGGAAGCACTTCAAGCCGAGTTGAAAAAATATCTGATGGTCTTTGGTGCCTTGCTGGTGCTGACGGCCGTGACGGTGGGCGTGGCCCAGTTTGACTTTTCAGTGCCGGTGGCGGTGGCGGTCGCGCTGCTCGTAGCCGGTGTGAAAGGCTCGTTGGTCGCCTGCTATTTCATGCACTTGTTGAACGAACGCGGCATGATTTTCTGGATTCTCGCCCTTTGCGTCCTATTCTTTATTACGCTGCTGATCATTCCCGTGATCACATCTTCGGAAGTGGTGGCGGGGCATGCGGACAAGCTTTACGGCGTAGGAAAGTAGGAATCATGTCGCTCAAGGCCTTCCATCTCGTTTTTGTCGTTGTTGTGCTGCTGATCTCGCTGGGCGTCGGTGCCTGGGGCGTGCGGGTGCAACAAGTCGACGGCCAAGGATGGCCTATGCAATTGGGCATTGCTTCGTTCGCAATGGCGGCGATCACTGCCGTGTACGGCGTTTGGTTTTTGAAAAAGCTGAAACACGTGAGCTATGCATAATCTCGCCAAAAAGTTGACGACGGGCGCGGTCGCGCGAGTCATGATGATTCTGAGCGTCGTGACGGCGATAATGCCTAGCGTGGCGCACGCGTGTTCGGTTTGTCAGGGCGATCCGAATAGCAATCTGGTGAAAGGTGCAGAGGCGGGCGTGCTGTTTATGGTCATCGTGACCTACGTGCTGCTGCTCGGAATGGCCGCTCTCGTTGCCAGTTGGTTCATTCGCCAGAATCGTCGCCTGCGCCGCGTGCAACTCGAAGGCGGTACATCCGGCTTCGAAGATGGTTCCAATTCCGAACCGCCTCATTCCTAAACGGCAGTACTGCCATTGTTTGCTGAAACGATCATGTCCGCCGTCGAACTCAATTACGCATGTAACGCACCACAGAAACGCGTTCCGTCGCGCATGCTGTATCTATTCGCGTGCTTTATGGTGGCGGCAACGTTGGGCCTCATCGCCGCTGGTGGAATGATCACGAGCACGGGCAGCGGTTTGTCGGTGCCGGATTGGCCGACGACCTACGGCGAGAACATGTTCACCTTCCCGTTCAGCAAGTGGACGGGCGGCATCTTTTACGAACACAGCCACCGACTCATCGCTTCGACGGTAGGCTTCCTCACAATCATTCTTGCGGTCTGGCTGCACGTTTCGCGGCCGTCGCGGGCTCTCAAGATTCTCGGCTGGTGCGCCTTAGTGGCGGTCATCGTGCAAGGCGTGTTGGGTGGGCTCACGGTTTTGTATTTGCTGCCAACTTGGATATCCGTGATGCACGGCTGCGTGGCACAGTCATTTCTGTGCATATTGGTAACGATCGCCGTAGCGCTGGGGCGAATGCGGCAATCGGCGACTATCTCGCCTTACGTCAACACGAAGTCGACGTCGCCGCGTTGGGCGCTGGCTTTGGCCTTGGTCGTGTTTGCTCAGCTTATTGCCGGCGCGATCATGCGTCATACCGAGTCGGGCCTTGCCGTGCCCGATTTTCCGGCGATGTACGGCAGCTATTTGCCAAGCCTTTCTGAAGACGCACTGGCTAGTTACAACGAAAGCCGCGCGTTCGATTATCAGATGGAACCCGTTACCCGCGCCCAGGTGATGTATCACTTGGTGCATCGCGTCGGTGCGGTATTGGTGGTTGCAATGATGTTGGTCGCAGTTTGGCGCTATCGCGTAAAGGCAACCGGAAGCTCGCGCCTGGCTCGTGCTGTTAACCTGATTGCTTTCCTCGTGGTCGTGCAAGCTGGGCTCGGTATCGCCACGGTTCTGCTCCGCAAGCCGCCGCTGTTTGCCACGGCCCATGTGGTCGTTGGTGCCGCGACACTTGCGGCGTCGTGGCGGTTGTTTCTGCACGCACGGTTGGAACGCGGCGCAGCGGTTGGCGCGGCTACGGCAAAAGCTTCGGCATCGAATCGTCCCATCGCTACGATGCCAAATGTTTCCCATGAGAATCTCGCGGGGGCCGCTTCCTAATGAGTACTGCACCCGCAAATTCGACGGCCTTCGCGCCGGTCGCTGGTAACGCTTGGGCTGCGCGGCTGAGCGACTACAAAGAGCTGACGAAGCTGCGGCTCAGTTTGCTCGTCTTGGTGGTCACCGCGGCAGGCTACGCATTGGGGGCCGATGGCTCTGCGTCGATGTGGGGCATGCTGCACGCCGTCGCCGGCACGGCACTGGTGGCGTTCGCCGCCAATGCGCTCAACCAAGTTATCGAGCGACGCTTCGATCTGTTGATGCCGCGTACGCAGGACCGACCGGTCGCTGCCGGTCGAATCGGCGTCGGGGAAGCGACGATTTTCAGTTGGGCATGCGCCGTCATCGGCACAGTCTATCTGGCGTTGGCAGCCAATGCCTTAGCGGCGGGTTTGGCGGCGCTAACGTTCCTGATTTACATATTTGTCTACACGCCGATGAAGCGGCGTTCTTGGACGAACACGCTCGTCGGCGCGATTCCCGGCGCATTACCGCCGTTGATCGGCTACGTCGCGGCAGGCGGAGACTCGTGGCTGATCGCAGGCACGCTGTTCGCGATTTTGTATCTGTGGCAGATGCCGCACTTTTATGCAATCGCCTGGATGTATCGAGACGACTATGCCGCTGGTGGCTACCGCATGTTGTCGGTCGTCGATCCGTCGGGGCGTGCCGTCGCGCGACAGTCGGTGTATTACGTGCTCGCGTTGATGGTTGCGGCGGCGTTGCCGGTGGCCTTCGTCGGTAAGCCGAATTTGTTTGTGCTTATCTCGTCGTCGTTGGCGGTTTGCTTTGTGACCTGCGTGTTGCAATTTGCCAGCAAGCCGGACCGCACGTCGGCACGCTACGTACTGTTGGCATCGATCGCCTATCTGGCCGCCCTGATGGTGGCGCTGCTCGTCACGTTTTGATCATGTCGAATATCGTTGCCGTTAACGGGTTGTCTTTCCGCTACGGCGATCGGCTTGCGCTCGATGATATTTCGCTTTCGGTCGCGCGCGGCTCCATGTTCGCGCTGCTCGGCCCCAACGGTAGCGGCAAGACAACGTTCTTTCGCATTCTCGCCACGCTTTTATCGCCGCAAGACGGTACGGCGACGATCGACGGCTTCGACGTCGTGAAAGACTGCGCGGCGGTGCGTCGGCGCATCGGCATTGTGTTTCAATCGCCCAGCCTCGATATCCATTTGAGTGTTGAAGAAAACCTGCGCCATTCGGGGCATTTGTATGGCCTGCGCGGTAGCGACCTTCAACAACGGATCGACACCGCACTCGAAGCAGTAACGCTAACAGATCGGCGCGGCGAGCGTGTAAAGGCACTGTCAGGCGGCATGCGGCGACGCGCGGAGATCGCGCGCGTGTTGTTGCACCGTCCACAGTTATTGATTCTTGACGAGCCGAGCACCGGCCTCGACCCGGCGGCACGGGCCGAATTGTGGCGACACTTGGGGCGCGTACGGGCCGAAAGCGATGCGACGATTTTGGTTACAACGCACCTGATGGATGAGGCGGAGCGTTGCGACCGAGTGGCGATCTTCGATCAGGGAAAATTGGTGATAACCGGCACGCCCGACGAGTTGAAGTCGCGCATCGGCGGTGATTGCGTCACGATTCGCGGCGCAGACCTGAATCGTTTAGCAGCGGATATTGACGCGGCCAACCTCGGCCCGGCGCGCGCGTTGGATCAGGCACTTCGTATTGAAACGACATCGGCGACGAAGTTGGCGGCCGATTTGATGCAGCGTTTTGGCGACCGTATTAGCGAGTTGACCATCGGTCGACCGACGCTCGACGACGTGTTCATTCACGAAACGGGCCGCGTGTTTGATGCGGTAAAAAGTGATGCCCCGAGCAAACAGAAAGGGCGGCGCTGATGCATGCTGAAGGTAGCAACGTAAAGGCGACCGACCTGCTGTGGTTGCCCGCGTGGACGCTATGCAAGCGCGAGATCACGCGTTTTCTGCGACAGCGCGGTCGCATCGTGGGTGCGGTCGGGATGCCGCTGATCTTTTGGCTCATGTTCGGCGGCGGGTTGTATAATTCGTTTCAACTCGATGGCGTCGAAGGGTCTTATCTGGAGTTCACCTTTCCCGGTGCGATCGCGGCGATCTTGTTATTCACTGCGATCTTTTCAATGATCACGGTGATCGACGATCGCGATAACGGCTTTATGCAAGGCGTGCTGGTTGCGCCGGTCTCGCGGGCGGCGATCGTCTTAGGCAAGGTGATGGGGGCGTCGGCGTTGGCCGTGGGGCAGGCGGCGCTGTTTTTGTTGTTCGCACCGTTGGCGGGGCTGCGACCGGGCGTCGTTGATGTGGTCGTCACAATCGGCGCGATGGTTGTGTTAGCTGTTGGCGTTTGCGGGTTGGGTTTTTGGATCGCGTGGCGCATGGAAACAACGCAGGGTTTTCACGCGATTATGAATTTGGTGTTGATGCCGATGTTGGCGTTAAGTGGGGCGTTTTTCCCGATAACGGGGGCCACGCGGATCGTCGGTTGGCTCATGACTATAAACCCTATGACGTACGGCGTGGCGCTGTTGCGTTGCTCGTTTGGCGGCGTGGCTGAAGATACGGCCAGCCGGATTCATTGGACGCTGGCGTTGGGCGTGTCCGTCGGCTTTGCCGTGTTGATGGTGGTGCTTTCATTGATCACGGCGCGGCGCGAAGCGCGACAGGCGGCCGTTTGAAACAGAAATAGACAAATGACGATATCTGATTCTCAAAACGCGGAGCCGACCGCACAGCGACCGAGGTCGGCGCACGATGACTTGCAACCCAGCCGTTGGTTCTGGTTGCTCATGTTCGGCACGATGATTTTCGTGGGCGGGTTGGCGTACTTGCAATATTCGCGAGTGGATGCGGCGCGCAATCAGGTCGGCGCGCCCGTCGGTACGTTGCAGGTGTTGGCCGAGCTGCCCGAATTCACGTTGACCAACCAGCATGGTGAGAAGGTGACGCGAGCCGACTTGGCCGGCGACGTGCTGATCATAAACTTCATCTTCACCGAGTGCGGCGGGCCGTGCCCGTTGATGACCGACCGTATGCGCGAAATCAATCGCGAATTGGTGCGGCAGAACGTGCCGCGCACGCGAACGGTGAGTTTTTCGGTCGACCCGACGACGGATACGCCGAAGGTGTTGACCGAATACGCGGAATTTAAGCAGGCCGACGCCTACGACGACTGGTTGTTTTTGACGGGCGACGAAAGAACGATTTACGAGATTTGCAAGGCGGTGTTCTTGCCGATCGAGAAGGGCACCGACGAACATTCGATCATGCATTCGCCGCGGTTTCTGCTGATCGACCAGAAAGGGCGGTTGCGCGGGTACTACGAAGGCGTTACCGATCAGGAAATCGAAGCGCGCTTTAACGGTCAGATCGTCGATGCGCCGATGAACCCCGACAAAATGGAATCACTCTTGAAAGACGTGATGACGCTGTTGCGCGAGGAGACGCGCCGGCGATGAGCGTACAAAACTTGCCCCATTTGAACGCCGCGCTTAACACGCTGGCGGCGATGCTGATCTTCATGGGCTGGGTGTTCATCAAAAACGACCAGAAAACGGCTCATCGCAACGCGATGATTATGGCCGTGCTCGTGTCGGCGGCGTTTCTAACGAGTTATCTGGTTTTTCATTACCACGTCGGCTCGGTGAAATATACCGGCTCGGGATTGGTTAAGTATCTCTATTACGCGGTGCTGCTCACGCACGTTGTCTTAGCGGCGGCGGTACCGGTGCTGGTGATCATCACGGTCTATCGCGCGGCGCGGAAGCAATTCGAAAAACACAAACGCATCGCGCGCTGGACGCTGCCGATTTGGATGTACGTGTCGGTAACGGGCGTGGTGGTGTATATGATGCTCCGCAGTGTGAACGCGTACGGTTAGGTCTTGCTATTGGTTATTCCAATAGACTCGCGTTTTCACTCAGAAAGATCATATCGATGGCCAACGGGCGTATCGAAAGCGTATCATTGGTATGTCGCTCGAAGTGCCTAAAGATGAGCCAGCGTGGATGGCCTCTGCCGTATGTCGTCGATGTCGATATCGGCTTACTCATCTGGCAGAGCAGCGCTGTCCCGAGTGTGGGCTGCAATTCTCTTGGCATGATCCCACCTCAGTCCGACTGCAAAGTCGCCGTTTGCGCGTTCTGATGCCATTTCTGAATCAACCCAGTCGGTACTTTGAATGGTTGGGATGGTTGATGTTAATGCTCGCTTTTCTTTGCTGGCCTTATCCACGGCGATATCCTCCGCGTTTGATGGAATACCTTTTCGAGTTCGGATATTGGGTGGCTGGTTTGTGGGTCTTCCGCTGCGGAATGTGCTTGGCGGCTGCAATGGTGGTCGAGCGATACCTCAATCAAGAATTCCGGATTGAGCTGCGGCGCTGGTTGTTGCCACCGATCTTGGTGGTGGCTTCTTTAATAATTGCAAGCAAGACATTACTTGTGCCCCTGGGATTTTCATACGCTCAAGATGATCTCGCACTGTTGGTCGACGATGTTCGTAAAGGACAATCGTTGAGTTTGCCACGATCGGCGGGGGTTTATCAAATCGAGAGAATCCGATATCTCGAAGGCGTGGGCATCTGGTTTGTGACTCATTCTGTAGAAGATTATGCGAATTGGAACGAAGCTGGATTTGTTTATTGGATGGACGGTGCGAATCACCCGAAGATTTATCACCGACTAACCGGTAAATGGTATTACTTCAGCGATTAGGCTTACTTCTTTTTGGATTTGGGTTTTGCTACTCCTCGATTCCTACTTTTCTTCTTCTTAGCGTTTGCATCTTTCTCATGCTCAAATGCCGACGGGCATAATTCCGTCAGCGTGCATTGGTCGCACAACGGTTTACGCGCATTGCAAATCGCGCGGCCGTGCAGGATGAACATGTGGCCGACATCGGTCCAGCGGTCCTGCGGGAAGACTTCCATCAGGTCGCGCTCGATCTTGATGGCATCTTTGCTGTCGCGCGAAGACCATGTCAGATCAAATCGATGCGCCAGCCGACCGATGTGGGTATCGACGACAAAGCCCTCGTTCTTTTCGAACCAGGTACCGAGGATGACGTTGGCGGTTTTGCGCGCGACACCGGGAAGCGTCAGCAAATCGTCCATGGTGTCGGGCACGTCGCCATTGAAATCGCGCACCAATACCTGCCCCGCACCGATGATATTTTTGGCCTTGTTGCGATAGAAGCCGGTCGATTGGATGAGCGATTCTAGTTCGGCGGGTTCGGCCTCGGCAAAGGCTTGGGCGCTGTTGTAACGATCGAACAAGGCGGGCGTGACCATGTTGACGCGTTCATCGGTGCATTGAGCCGAGAGGATGGTGGCAACGAGCAGTTGCAAGGCCGATTCGTGGGTGAGCGCGCATTCCGGCGCGGGGTAGAGCCGTTCGAGTTCGCCGAGGATTCTTTGGGCGCGATCTTTTTTCTTGGTCAGCGATTCTCTGAGTTTGCGCGAGCCCTGCTTTTGCGTGCCGGTCTTTTTCTTCTTGGCTTTTTTAGACGACGGCATGTGGGGCTGCGCTCTTTGTTATCAGATCGGGGAGGTGGATTTCACTCGTGGGTGTAATCGCTGGTGGCTACACCGGTTACAAACCGGTGCCACAGCGCTTTGCTGCGCAAAGCTGTAGATGGTGTATATCGCGATCGCTTTTAGGTTGGGTTATACGTTGGATTGTTCGTGGCTGGAACGTCGGTTGTGCCGGTTGGCCCGTCGGTCGTTACGGTTTCGCGCAGCGGGCCGCTCCAAGCGAGGCCGATGAGTGTGAAGCTAACCAATGCCAGATTGACTTTCGAAATAAACACGGCGCTTTCGTGAAACTCGTCGAAGGCGGCGCGGATTTCGCTGTCAGACTTGGCACCGGCAACGTCGTTCTGCATGTCGAGAATCTTCGGCGATAAGAACTGCACGCTGTAAATGAGAAAACCGGTTGCGACACAGACCATGGCGAATCGCAAGATGGGGCCGATCTTTCGCCGTGCGAGAATCACGGTGCATCCCGTCGCAACGATCAACGCCACGGCGCAGCTCAACTGCACTTTGTCGAATTTACCGAACGTCGGCGCCATCACGCGACCTGCAATGGCATTGGGTTGTGCCAGATTTTCTTCGGCATTCAACACACTAAACGTGCTTTGCGCCGCGATGGCGACGAGAATCATGCCGCCGAGCCAGACGCCGGCGGCCAGAACGGCAAGCGTATGCAATAAGCGCGTCATATCGTGTTATGCCCCCAACTTTTTTGACCGTCGGACCAAATCTCTTTTTTCCAAATCGGCACATCGACTTTTAGCGTGTCGATGATGTAACGCACCGCATCGAGCCCGTCCTTGCGATGGGCGCTGACGACGACGACGCTGACGGAAGGTTCGCTGATTGGCACGCGACCGAGCCGATGCACGATGGCCGCATCAACGATGTCGAATTTCTCACCCGCGCGACGGCGTATCGCGGCAAGCTGTTCGAGCGCCATCTCTTCGTAGGCTTCATAGTCTAGCGCGCTGAGGCTGCGGCCTTCCGATGTTTCGGCGCGAACGACGCCGTCGAACGTACTGACGGCTCCGCAGCCATCGGTGCGCATCTCGACCATGAGGGGGCTCATATCGATCGGTTCGCGAATGAGTTGCACGCGCGGCATCGTGCCGCCGCCGGAGACGGGAGGAATCACGGCGACTTCGTCGTTTTCGCGTAGGACGCGATCGAGGGCGCAGTATTCCTTATTGACGGCCAGTCGAATGCCGAGGGCGTCGCCCAGTTGCGGGTAGTTCTCGGCGAGAATGCCCGCGACACCGCCGACGGTAATGTTGCGCGGCACTTCGAGGGACAACTCGGTTTCGCCCGCTAACTCGCGTGCGGGCCCGAAGAATTTGATGTTGATGCGCGGCATGATGCAGTTCGCTTTTCGCCGGTTCGGCGTTGCCAAGGTTGCGTGTTTATTGGCAGCATAGGGACGCGGTTATGAGCCTGCAAGGCGACGCTCGATACAGTGATGGAAGAAGGCGAGATGGAGCGTTTTTCTCGTCTCTCTTGGGAGCCCGGGGATAAGAGCTGATCGTCCTTAACACGCAAAACGGGTGCACGTTGCGATGTCGGTTCATGCTCCTCTGTATCCTGGAGGGATCAACTGAAAATAGCCCCCCACATTCGGTGGGGGGAACGGATGTGCGAAACTGTCTTGCATCCCGGAGGGATCGAAGGAGAAATGCGTCAACGTCCCATCGTCCTTAGCAGGACGAAGTTATCGTTGGCGCATCTATTCAACCACCCTTGGAAAGGGGTGGCTATTTTCCGACAGTGCCTACCGGCACTTAAGACAGAGCAACGACGTTCGTCGCCGCTTGATTGGCGGAGGATTGATACCACGCACGTCATCGGGGCTTAAACGTGGATCATTTCGATATCTGTATGTCGTAATGCCGCAACGCTTTCAGCGTTGAATGCGCTGTTAGACATCGCAACCCAGGGTAGCTGCTTCGCATTAACCCTGGGCTAGTGGCGCAACGCCCTTGGCGTTGGATTCATAAATAGCATTTCAACGCTACAACTGTGATACGCAGGTATTCCATGAACCACTTAGAGAATGAGTGGCGTATCCATAGCCGTCGCCGCGACCTTTCATTGCCGCGCATATCAGTAAGCGCATGAAAAAACGCAACGCCGCTGGGGCGTTGCCT
>JAUIHO010000348.1 GCA_030432035.1 Phycisphaerae bacterium | reverse complement strand
TTTTGGGGTGAGTGGAGCGTTGTCGGATCCGGCCATCGCGGTCGTGCGCGCGGCGGACGCGGTGCAGGTCGCGAGCACCGACGATTGGGAACAGTTTGGCGACGCGGAGAGTTTGGAAGCGTTGTTCGGCGTGGCGGGCGCGTTTGGTGAAGGGATAGTGGTGTTCGTGAGCTTAGTTGATGGTCCCAGAGCCCTGGTAGGGCAGGGGCACCCGCATCTGCGCTGTGGCACCGGTTTGCAACCGATGATTCTTGTAGGGTGCATCCCTTGATGCACCAACTCTTTGATCATGACATCGAATAAGACAGACATCATCATCGTCGGTGGCGGAGCGGCAGGCTTGGCGGCGGCGATCTTTGCAAAACGGCGCTCACCCGAGCGGTCAGTTGCTATTCTCGATGGCGCGAAAAAACTCGGTGCGAAAATTCTCGTGGCCGGTGGCGGTCGATGTAATGTAACGAATGTGCGCATCACGCCGCAGGATTACTGCGGTGGTTCGCGCAATGCCATCAAGAAGGTGCTGCGTGCGTTGCCGTTCGACGAGACGATCGCGTTCTTTAGGAACATCGGCGTCGAGATGCATGAAGAAACGCACGGCAAGCTGTTTCCCAATTCCAATAAGGCGCGAATGGTCTTAGACGCCCTGGTCAACGAAGCCAAACGCTTGAGTGTCGAGATTCGCACGGATAGTCGTGTTGAAAACATAACCAAGCGCGAAGGCGACTTTGTTGTGACGGCGGCGGGTGGCGAATCGCATTGTTCGGCGGTGGTATTGGCGACGGGCGGCAAGTCATTGCCGAAAACAGGTAGCGACGGGTTCGGTTATGAATTGGCGCGGGGGCTTGGGCATCGATTGATCGATGATACACCATCGTTGGTGCCGCTGCTGACGGAGCCGGACCGATTTAGACAGTTGTCTGGGATCGCGCAAGACGTGGAACTAACAATTAAGGTCGATGGCGAGAAACCGTTACGGATGTCGGGGGCGCTGTTGTGGACGCACTTCGGCATCAGCGGGCCGGTCGTGTTGGATATTTCGCGGCATTGGCATCGGGCGGTGTTGGAGAAAAAGGCGGTTGCGTTAACGGCGAACTTGATGCCGGGCCGTGCATTTAACGATGTCGAGCAGTGGTTGATCGACGCGGCGGCGACGGGCGGGCGGCAGCGCATCAAAGCCGTGCTCGCAGGGCAAATGCCGGAGCGATTGGCCGAAGCGTTGTTGATAGAAGCAGGCATCGCGACGGATGTGATCGTGGGGCAGGTGAACAAAGATGCACGCCGCGCTTTGGTACATTTGTTAACGGCGCTACCCTTGGCGATTACGGGCAGTCGGGGCTACGCCTTCGCCGAAGTCACGGCGGGCGGCGTGCCGCTCGATGAAATCGATGCCGCGACGATGCAGTCGCGCGTGTGCCCCGGCTTGTTTTTGGTGGGGGAAATCCTCGACGTCGATGGTCGCATCGGCGGGTTTAATTTCCAATGGGCTTGGGCAGGTGGCAAGGTCGTGGCGGAAGGCTTGGCGCGGTTGTTTGAGGCGGTTGGTAAAGAATAACGCCGCGACGCATTGGTGCATCAGGGATGCACCCTACGGTGGATCAAATAATGAGTTCCGGCGTTGCATGTCCAACGTTGCCGGGGGGACCTTACGCCGATAGCGTTCACTCGTCGCGATTGCCAAGCCAACCTTTACTATAAAACCACCACAACATCGTGCTGACGAGCGCGAGCATTATGCCGAGCAGCATCGGATATCCGTAGGGCGAGTCGAGTTCGGGCATTTTCTTAAAGTTCATACCGTAGATGCCGGCGAGAAACGTGATCGGTATAAAGATCGACGCCATGATGGTGAGCACTTTCATGACTTCGTTTTGTCGGTTCCCGATGCTGCTGAGGTAAACATCCATCAGGCCGCCGCAGAGTTCGCGGAAGGTTTCGATCGCATCCATGATTTGCACGGCGTGGTCGTAACAATCGCGCAGGTGCAGCTTGGTATGGTCGGTGACGAGAGGGTATTCATCGCGAATCATGCTGTTGATAAGTTCGCGTTGGGGCCAGATGCCGCGGCGAATTGCGAGCAGGTCGCGCTTGATGCCGTGGATTTCATGTAACAGTGCCGGTCGCGGCTTTTCGACGATGGCGTCTTCGAGTGCTTCGAGTCGGTCGCCGTAATGTTCGAGGATCGGGTAATACGCATCGATAACGGCGTCGATAATGGCGTATGTTAGGTAGCTGCTGCCGGAGCGCCGAAAGATCGGACCGTCCA
>JAUIHO010000165.1 GCA_030432035.1 Phycisphaerae bacterium | reverse complement strand
GGGGCGGACGGTCCGTACGATTCTGAGTTTCAAAGGCTTCCCGATCTCGTTGCCATAGAACTATGTAGTTTTGAACCGGATGCGCCCCATATCGATCGCTTTATTGGAAGCGTTGATGAAAGCGGCATGTATATTCGCATCGATGTGATGCTGGACGGCTTGATCAATCCTACTGGTGAAATCGAGTTTGATGACGAAAAGGCTTACCTGCCGGATGCATACGGTCCGCACCCGATGGTCGGTTACATCGAATTCGACATCGATCACAATGAGAACACGGGCGGTGAGGTTGAGTATCCCGAATTTCGCTATCTTGCGACGACGGCGCGGTTCGGTGGGCTGCCGTCTGAGACGCGATTCAATGGTCGCGCCGCTCGATTCGAACGAGAGATTGACGCCAACCTCAATACGCCGCCGTTTGTGGAGCGCAGTGGCGAAGAGTTTCATATCGCATTGATAGATGAGAATCCGAGTAGCGTGGATGTGATCTTCGAGCGCCCCGGTGGTTTGGTGTCGATATTCGAAGCGGGCGAAACTTGGTGGGTCTCGGGTGAGTTTTTCCATCGAGCTCATGTTTATGACGATTTGATGGTGATGTGCGGCTCGGGGAACAATCGTTACGAGCCCGAGTTGATCATGCAATACACGCACGACGAACTGAGCGATATCACGACGATTTCACTCGTTATTCCGAAGACGAACGCAGGGGCGGCGCGATTTCAGAGTCCGACGCAAACTGTTCAGGGTAATGATGGCTGTGACGGCAATCAATACTCGATCGAAGAAGCCGTTACCGACATGATCGTGAGTGCATCAGTCGCCGATTTCTTTACGCGGCAGCTGCCGGAGTTTCAGCTTTTGGCGGATTGGGAGTTTCAGACGGTGGAGCCTACGTTGGTGGTGAGCAATTGGCGCGTGGCGGCGAATCTGGGAACCGCTTATTTGCCTGACCGTGTGGACGGTGAAGAAATTATCTGGTCGGATGTGTATCCGAACATTGTTAACGGCGATGTCAACGGTGATGCAGTCGTCGATACGGGTGATGAGGCCGCGATAATTGCTTACATTGCGACTTACGATGGTGAGGCGTTCTACGATACCGATGGCGACGATCAGAACGGCAGCGTCGAGTTGTGGCATTTTGGGCCGTACTACTGCGTGTACGACGTGAACTATGACGGCGTAGTAGATGGTTCTGAATTGGTTGCAAATGCTTTACCGGGCGACTTCAACCTTGACGGCCTGATTGACGGTCGCGATATCGAGGCGATGGTGACGGCGTTGATCGATCCGGTAGCTTATTCGACGGCGTATCCTACTGCGGACTTGCTTGCAATTGGTGACTTGAATAACGACGAAACTTTCGATCTTTCCGATGTCGATGGATTTATAGCATTGCTACTGGGATCGTAAACAGTATTCCTTTTGGACGAATTAGATTGTGGTCAGGATTAGCGTTTCGACGCGATCCATTCGTGATAGACAGTTATTTCGCGGCAAATTCTGCAGGTCCGTGCTAGTACGTGTTGAACGGTAGCAATTTCGATTAAGATGATGGGATCGACGGCGCTGTTTTTGCGTTTTTGCAATTGCTATTCGTCGTGTAGTTGGTGCATAATGCGAAGGCAAAGACGAATGAAAGGTTCGCCTCGGCGGACGGGAGAGCACCCAAACCGTATGCAGATCGCACGTTACCAAGAAGGCCCGGATAAGACGCGTTCGGCGTTTACGCTTGTCGAGTTGCTGGTCGTGCTCAGCATTATCGCGATTTTGATCGCGATTTTGATGCCGGCGCTGGGTGCCAGTCGAAGTGCGGCGCGGGACTTGGAATGCAAGTCGCGTTTGCGCAGTGTTGCATCCGAATTCATCATGTTTGCCGACGCGACGGCCGGCGTGCGTCGCGGTGAGAGCGACAGATACGGTGCCGATCGATTTCGGATCGAGGATTTTCAAGAAAAGATTTACGGCGTTCATGAATTCTGGTCGGGTCCAGATGAAACGTCTCAAGAAATTGCACGAACCCAAGCATCGTTGGTCTGCCCGTCGGCTGGCGGCCCGTTGAATCGGATTGCTGGCGTGCCGTGTAGTGATGGGGCGATCGGCCCACAGGAAAACGTAAGCACGGGTTTCAACAAGCGGCTCGAACGCAAAACCGAGGTCGTTAGCGGTTGGACGGTGCAGCGACCGGTCTATTTAACGTCGAAAATTTTGAATCAGCCGGATGTGCCGCTCGTATTTGATGTTGACGGTGCGGCAGCGGTGGAGAACGGTCAGCTTCCTTATTACAGCGCACCGGGGATTACAAACGACAAGACCGTCGATCTGTTCGAGTCGGGCGATTTTTGGTTCCCGGCAAAGCGACATGGTGGCCAATTAAATGTGGCCTTTGTCGGTGGTCACGTGTTGGCCTCAAAGGAGCCGGTGTCGGAACCGTATTGGCGCTGGGGATATCTATTTGAGTAGGCGACCTTGGATCGCCTACGATTTTATGGAGTTAAGGGGCGCTTCCGGTCGGTTTAATCCATCCTTCAATCAGTTCAACAGTTGCAAACGACTCGCCAATTATTCCGAATTCATCTGCTACGCATAAATGAACGGCTTTTTTCGTTCGTCGGAATGGCTACCCGCAATCGAGTCCGGTGAGCACCGGAGATTCGTCGATTGAGTTGACGTCAAGACCAATTCACGAATGACTGCGATTGAGCATGATTCGATAGCAGCCACCGGTATTAGCCGGTGCCACAGGACAGCTATCGCTCTCAAACGTGAATCGGCCTAGTGCGGTCTTGGGGTCAAATTCGCAGGAGATTTTCCGCTGATATTAGTTTGGGAAAGCGAGGAGGGCAGAATGCGTTGGTTGACCGCGGTTTGGGGTCGCTATTTTGCCTTACAGATGTCTAAATCGCTATTTAGGTTTATGTTATTGGAGCGTCTGTGTTTGAGAGGTGGCTCTATGATACTTTTATCGCGGGGCCTGTTTTGGTCTAGGTCGCCCCACTAGACGTAGTCTAACTGTTTAAGCTATGTAGCCTTCGACCTGTTTGGAACCAGAATGAGATCCGAGACGCTCGAGAGATTCGCGGGAAATATTACGCTTTGCGTTGCGGAGCGAATGTTCAATCGCTTTCTCAATTCGTGCGCGCATACGGATAGAACCCAACGGGCAATCTTGCAACGAATCATGGAGCTGAACGCGCCGAGCGATTTTGGGCGCTCATTTTCTCTATCGCCCAAGATTACCCCGAATCAGTTTCGTCAAAGTGTACCCCTACAAACCTATGACACGCTGTTGCCGTATATCGAGCGAATGAAGGCGGGGCACGCACAAGCATTGCTGGGTCCGTCACAGCAACTGCAAATGTTCGCGCTCACGAGCGGAACGACGGCCGAGCCGAAGCATATACCGGTCACATCATTGTCGCTGAAAGAGTACAAACGCGGCTGGACGATATTCGGCGTGAAGGCATATCTCGATTGTCCGGACGCGTTGTTTCGACCGATCTTGCAGATCGCGACACGTGCGGTCGAGGCGCATACGGCGAGTGGGATACCGTGCGGGTCAACGAGTGGGCTTGCATCTCGCACCCAAAAATGGATCGTGCGCCGTCGGTATGCAATACCCGCATGCGTGACGGATATTCCCGATCGTTTGAGTCGTGCCTACGCGATCTTGCGGTTGTCAATGGGGCAGGATGTTGCGTTTGTGGTGACGGCGTCACCGGCTACGCAGGCGTTTATTGCGGGCGTAGGAGATAAGTTCGCGGAGTCTTTGATCGACGATATTCGTAATGGCGGGATGTCGGTGACATTTGATGTTCCGGAAGACGTTCGTTGCGATCTGAGTAAGAAGTTGCGACCGAACCCGGCTGCCGCGGATCGACTAGCAGCAATCTACCAAGATCGCGGTCGATTGTTGCCGCGCGACTATTGGAATCTTGAGTTCCTGGTGCACTGGACTGATGGAACGATGGGCTTACAGGATGACGAACTCCATCCGTGGTTTGGCGATGTTCCGCGACGAGAGTTGGGGCTTATCTCCAGCGAAGGACGGATAACGATCCCGTTGCACGCGGAGCAACGGGGTGGTGTGTTGGATGTGCAGGGAACGTTTTTCGAGTTCATTCCACTGGAGCATGCCGACGAGGAACAACCGTGTACGTTGTTGGCGCATGAAGTTGAAGTGGGGCGGTGTTACCTTCCGGTGTTAACGACGGTTGGCGGATTGGTGCGGTATCGAACCGAGGATGTTTTGCGGGTGATCGATCGTCAGGGTGAAGCGCCCGTGTTGCGGTTTCTAAACCGTCGCAGTCAGATAGCTTCGATTGCGACGGAAACAGTAATGGAAAATGATGTCGTGGAATCGATGCGCGCGTGTGTTGACGGTGGGGCGGCGTTGTCGCGACGGTTTCTGGTTACCGTCGGGCATGATGGATATCACTTGGTCATCGAATCGGCAGCCGGTGGCGATCAACTTGATGCAATCGCTAGGCGTTTTGATCGCGAGATGATGCGACAGAGTTCTTCCTATGAGGCGGCAAGGCGGTCAGGCGCGTTGCTGCCGATTGAATGTAATTGGGTTGAGCGCGGTGCAGTTGAAGCGTTTGACCGAAAGCTGGAGCAACAAAATCCACGTGGGCCGGAACAATATAAACGCAAGCATCTCATTACGAATCGTTTAGACAGCGAGAACGTTTTGCGTCTATTGGAAGTTACGATACATCGGTCTCCTGCCCAAGCTATATAAAGGCTATTCCAAAAACTATTTCCGATTTTAAGCGTGCTCGCAGAAATTAGGGGTTCTTTAGAAAATGCAACGCTACCCTAGCCCCTCCCCGCGCGAGAGGGAAAGCGTTGGGATAGCTACTAGCGTCCTGAAACTGGACAATTAAAGATTCGTTGAGTCGGCCTTCATACCGAGTCTATTACCCATTGCAATAATCATGCACTTGTGGGGGCGTTTTGTCCTTACGGACTGTGGAGGTTCGACCTATGAATACGAAGAGCTTAGCCGGCAAAGTGGTTGCCGCATTAGTAACGGATGGCTTCGAAGAGAGCGAATTGGTTTCGCCATTGGATGCGATCAGCCAAGCCGGTGGTGATTGCCACATCGTGTCGCCAAAAGTCGAGTTCGTGCTCGGTTGGTCCGGTGACCAGTGGGGCGAGGAATTCGGCATCGACATGCATTTACCCAAGGCAAAGCACGAAGTTTACGATGCGTTGTTGCTGCCGGGCGGTGTTTTGAATCCGGATTCATTACGCACAGACAAAGACGCCATTGCGTTCGTGAAGCACTTCTTTGAAGAGGGCAAGCCTGTGGCAGCTATTTGCCATGGGTTATGGACCCTGATCAATGCCGGCGTTGTTCGTGGGCGAACGGTAACGTCGGTAGAATCCGTACGGGTCGATTTGGAAAATGCCGGCGCGACGTGGAAGGATGAGGAAGTGATCGTCGATAGCGGACTGGTCACGAGCCGAACGCCGGACGATTTGCCTGCATTCAATGAAAAGCTAGTCGAAGTTTTCGCTGCAGGTAAGCTAGTGCCGACTGAAAACACGCGAGGATCGGCGTTTGCAGCGGGAGCTGGTTAAGCTTCGGGTCGATGCGGCGACGGCTTTCCATTTCGATAGCGACGTACGACTTATTTAATCGTGTCGTTTTCGAGGTCGTCGCCGCGGGAGAGGATGTAACCGGCACCTTGGTGAGTTTTTAATAGCGTGCCGTGTTCGCCAAACTTCTTACGAATTCGAGAAATATAAACGTCGAGCACGTTGCTCGTTTCGTCGTAGTCGGTATCCCAAACATTTTCGAAGATGCGGTAGCGACTTTGCACCCGTTCGGGCCGGCGCAGGAAGAATTCGACCAATGCGAATTCACGCTTGGTGAGCGGCACGTTTTGGCCGTCGACGTTGAACTGACGCGTTAGCAAGTTGAGATGAAGCGGGCCGAACTCAAGCTTTGTGGTTTCATCGCTGGAATGTCGGCGGGTGAGCGCCCGCAAGCGGGCGACAACTTCGACGGAATCAAAAGGTTTGGCGAGATAATCGTCGGCACCGGACTCGATGCCCTCGACGATGTGATCAACCTGATCCATGCTGGTGAGCATGAGAATCGGCGTTGCGATCTTGCGTTTGCGAAGGCTTTTGCAAACCATGGGGCCTTCGACGTCGGGAAGCATCCAGTCGAGAATGATGGCATCGTAAGCGTCGCTCGACGCGGCATCTTCCCCTTCTTCGCCTTCGTGCACGACGTCAACGGTCATGCCTGCGGCGGTGAGATCGGCAGCCAACTGTTCCGTTAGCTTCTTGTTGTCGTCGATTAGTAAGACTCGCATCGCACAAAAAAGATACCCCGATTTTGTGCGTTGACAAGCCTTAAATCGCCATTCTCACCGCCGTAGGCGGACCTTAGGCCGAATTTAGGCGAAGTTAGGGTATTTTGCCGCGCGATGCCGAGCGTGTTCCGTGAACGACCAAGGACACGATGAACAGCACGAGGAAAATGAAGAACAGAATTTTGGCGATCGAAACGGCACCGGCGGCGATTCCGCCGAACCCGAAGATGGCCGCGACGACTGCAATCAGGAAGAATGTAATTGCCCAACCGAGCATGGTAGCCTCCTTTTGGCTAGCGTCCGAAGTGGATAACGGAATACAGGGAACGATGGTCTGTTAGCATTTGCAAGTCGAGCAGAATTCGTCGATTTCCTTTTCGACTTGTTCCTTTGTCTTGCCGTAGCGCTCCTGAAGGATGCCGGCGAGTTCTTCGCGGCGACCTTCGAGGCGATCGACGTCGTCGTCGGTGAGTTTGCCCCACTTTTGTTGTGCTTGACCTTTTACTTGCTTCCAGTTGCCTTTGATTTGATCCCAGTTCATGGTCAATATCCTTTCTGATATTTGCGTGCTTTCCTATTCCTCACCAGCAATTTAAAGATTAGCGGGCCAGGATTTTCGCGAGGTCACGGCAAATCTAAAAAATTGTTAATATCGATTTATGATGCCGTCATCCGCAAGGTGTTAAATATTGCTGGTTTTAATAGGATGGATTGTGTCCACGAATTCGGTCGGTTTCGACGGGCCATAGGGAATTTGAATGAGTTACGTCGACCCAGGCCTCCGGCGGCGGTTTCAAAACGCGAGTACCGCTCTGGCGATTATCCTGATGATTTTCGCAGTGATGATTTTATTGGGGTGGGCGACCCATCTTCCATTTCTAACACGTCTTAGTGAAGAGTATGTTTCGGCCAAGCCCAATACTGCGGTGGGTTTTCTTTTAGCCGGGCTCGCGGCAATCCTGTATCGATTTTCAAACAATCGCATACCCATGTTGGTGGTCGCAGGTCTCATGTTGGCGCTTGGTATTGCGACACTGATGCAAGACGTCGTATCGATCGATTTTGGAATAGATGAACTGTTGTTCAGCGATACGGCTGATGCCGTTGATACCGGGGCGGCTGGGAGGATGTCGCCATTGGCATCGACGGCGTTCGCCATCTTGGGCGCGAGTTATTTGGTAATGCCGCATGCAGCGAAGTTGGGGCAAATCTTGTCTGCAATCTCGGGGTTTGTTGGCTACTTCGCATTCACAGGATATCTCTTTGGGATATCGCGCGTGTTTCGAATTGAAGCCGTGACAGCGATGTCTGCGCACGCCGCGGTAGGGCTGCTTTTGGTCGCGCCAGCGCATTGGTTCGCGCGACCCGAGTATGGTTTTGCAAGGTCGTTCATTCAAGGGGTGGCTTCCGGCAGGATCATTCGCCGCTTAATACCGGCAGCGGTTTGTGTACCGCTTCTGTGTGGCGGGTTGGTGCAGTTGGGCGAACAAATGGAGTGGTTTTCGTCTCGATTCGGCGAGACGTTGGTCACACTTTATACGGCAGTGGCGTTTACGGGACTCGGATTTTGGTTGGTTAGGGTATTGGAACGACAACAGGAAGAGCGGCGGGGCTACGAGCGATCGCTGGGCCGTACTGGGCGCGCATTGGATAGAAAGAAACGGGAGCTAGAGCAATTCGCTTTTACCGTCTCGCACGATTTGAAGTCGCCGCTAGTGTCGGTGCGTGGTTTTATCGGACTTATGGTGAAGGATATTAAGGATGGCGACTTTGCGGCAGCGGAAGATAGTGCATTAGAAGTGAGTGACGCGGCTGCGGAGTTAAACGATATTATCGATGGTATATTGGCATATAGCCGGGTGGGGCGCGTGGAGGAGGAGGTTCAGGAAGTCGATGTGGTCGAGGTTGTTGAATCAATTGTCGAATTGCATGAACAGCATCGGGCAGACGGCGGAATAGAGGTATCGATCGACCGTACGATGCCGAGAGTGCAAGGGTTTAAGACTTCCCTTCGGAGAGCCTTAGAGAATCTTTATGTAAATGCCCTTCGATACGCCGCAAAGAGTGATAAGCCTCGAATCCAGATCGGTGGATTTTCCATTGACGACAAATGTCAGTATTATGTGAAAGACAATGGCCCAGGTATTGCTCCGGAGTATCAGGAAAAAGTATTCGAGTTGTTTCAACGTTTGGACGTGAGCGAGCCAGGGACGGGTCTAGGTTTGGCTTCTGTCGCCAAGATTGCTGAACTACATCACGGTCGGGTTTTCGTGGAATCGAAGCCCGGTGAAGGCGCGACCTTTTTTCTGGAAATCCCCCAGAATGGGGTGGACCTACGAGAATAATCGATGGAACCGTCAGATCGTCTGATTCATTTCTTACTCGTCGAAGATGATGACCGTCATGCAAAGCTGGTGATTCGTTGTTTGGATCAACATCGAATCAGCAATACGGTGGATCGAGTTGTCGATGGTGAGAAGGCCCTCGACTATCTCCACAAGCGGGGTGATTTCACCAGTGCTCGGCGGCCGGACGTTATTTTATTGGACTTGAATTTGCCGAAGGTTGACGGCCTTGAAGTCCTCAAGGCTATTAAGTCGGATGAGTCTTTGGCATTGATACCGGTGGTTATGCTGACTACTTCGCAGCAGGAAAGCGATCGGCTGAAGGCTTATAAGCTGAACGTGAATAGTTACGTGGTGAAGCCCGTCGATTTTGAGAAGTTCTTGCAGATGGTTAGTGACTGTAGTTTTTATTGGGGCGTGTGGAACCAACCCGCCCAGTCGCCGGAGACATCCGCCTAATGACCGACGCGGAACTAGCGATCTTGTTAGTCGAAGACAATTTAGCTCACGCCAAGCTGATTCAGCGCCATCTAAGTGAAGGTCGTCAGCGATTTATGGTTCGTCATATTACGACGATCGATGAATTAAAGCCCGCGGTTGCGGAAGTGAATCCCCGGGCGATTCTGCTCGACTTGTCATTACCCGATAGCCCGAATCCGGCTCAAACGGTCGAGTCTGCGGTTTCAGCTGTCGACGGCGTTCCGATTATCGTGTTGACGTCGATGAGCGATTTGGACTTTGCTGTCGATGCCGTCGATAGCGGCGCACAGGATTATTTGGTGAAGGGTGATTTGACGCCTGACCTTCTTGTCCGTGCCATTAACTACGCCGTTCGTCGAGGCCGGCTGGTATCCGAACTGCAGCGTAGCAATCAGGACTTGCTTCACTTCGCGTATGTCGTCGCACACGAACTGCGTTCGCCTCTGTCGCGGATGATGTCGACGACCGAATGGTTGAAGACGAAGTATCAGGAGAATCTGTTGCCCGAGGTGATATCGTGGATCGAAGAGAACCAGCAAGCGACGCGCGATATTGCGAGTCTTGTATCAGAGTTGTTGTCGTTCGCTAAGGTGTCGCCGGAATCGGATGTCGATGAATTGCGACTGACCGAGTTGGTCGATCAGGTTCGATCGAATCTCGCTGAAGAGATAATCGACTCGGGAGCTGAGATTGTTTGTGAGAACGACGGTCAGTTTGTTGCCAACGCGATCCTGATATTCAACATTATTAATAATCTCGTATCCAATGCGATCAAATATTGCGAAGACAAAGCACCGCAAGTTGCCATTTCGATGACGGAGTGTCCGAACGGTTGGCAAATTACGGTGAAGGACAATGGGATCGGGATTGATCCGACCGATTTCGAGCAGATCTTCTCACTTTTTGCTCGGGCGCGAACGGGCGGGCCACGACCGGGCGTCGGCATCGGTCTTGCGTTCTGTAAGCAAGCGGTTGAGAAGCTCGGCGGCAAGATGTGGGTGGAGTCGACCATCGGGGAAGGTAGCAAGTTTCACTTTACAATTAAGAGGCCAGAGCTAGAGGCGGCTTAGCTGTCAACACTAAATTTGGTGCGGTATGTATGTAACCAAGCCCGCTATCTAACGTTTCGTTTCGACCGTCTCTTCATTCATCTATTTAGACATTCTAATTGAGTCCCACACAGCGGCGTATGGCCCTCGACTTCTCTATCATTCATGTCGCCTTGTGAATTTCCTTAGCAAATCTGCTTGGTTTTATTCTGAGTCAAATCCGAAGTCCCTCATTCGTGGGTATATGGCCAATTCCTCGGATTACAAATCTTTTAGGTCGGATTCAGGCGTCAAAGAATGGGGTCGGAAATAATTCCTATTAGGAGGCATTTGAACAATGGCAACGATTTTTGAAGAGCTGCGAAAAGATCACGACAAGCAACGCACGTTGGTGGATTTGGTCGTGAAGACCAAAGGCGACAGCAAGGGGCGGCGCGAACTGTTGGATAATTTGCGGAAGGCGCTTCAATCCCACGAGAGTGCGGAAGAGAAGCACTTCTACGTTCCGCTAATGCAGGCCGATCTAACGCAGGAAAAAGCGCGGCATAGCATTTCCGAGCATCACGAGATGGACGAACTGCTCGACGAGTTGGAGCAAACGGATTTCAGCTCGTCAGGATGGTTGGCCACGGCGGAAAAACTGCGGGAGCGCGTCTTGCATCACTTAGATGAAGAAGAACACGAAGTCTTTCAGATGGCCGGCAAGGTGCTTACAGAGAAGCAGAAGACCGAGTTGGCAAGTAGCTACCGTACTGAGATGGAAGCGTCCAAATAGAAAAGCGGTCACCGCTCATGGACCCTGGGTTTGCGGGCAGGTCGTCAAAAAGCTGCCTGAATATGGCGGCGATAAACGGCCCTTTGAGGGTGAATGATGTTGCTGAGTGAAGTCGTCGACAAAATGGTTGAGGAAACGGAGGGTGACGAGGAGGTCACGCTCCGGCAGCTCTTGTCTGCTTTGGATTCTCGCAGCTATGGACCCATGCTGCTAATTCCGGCCGTCTTGGCGATTATTCCTTTGGTCGGCGGTATCCCCGGAGTTTCGATGCTGACGGGCGCGCTGATCGTAATCGTTGCGATACAAGCGGTCTTCGGCCAATCAAAGCCGTGGTTGCCGTCGCGATTGTTACAGTTTTCTTTTCCGAGAAAGCGATTGGTGAAGGGCAACAAGAAGATTCGACCTTGGGTAAAGAAGAGTGAATCATTGATTCACAGTCGGCTCCCTTACCTGACCGCCCCGCCTTACTTTCAGATCATTGCTGTGTGCTGCGTCTTGATGGGGTTACTCTTTTTTCCGCTGGCGCTATTACCGATGGCGGTAATAATCCCCGCAATCGCAGTCGGTTTTTTCTCATTGGGTTTAATGGCGCGGGATGGGTATTTGATTGTCCTAGGGTTCATGTTGACGGTCTTGGCCCTTGGTTTGGTCATTTGGGCAGCGTAAGGCGATTTTAGTGAACGCGACTTAAGAAAGAATTTAAGTTGGAGAAATCGCAATTGACTATGGGCTAAAATAGACAAGTTCGGTGGCCATTGCAGGCGATGATGCTTGCAGGTACCGGCAGAGGAGCAGCAAATGCGTATTCTAGCAGTTGAAGACAATCCGAAATTGGCAGCGACGCTCACGCGCGGACTGCAAGAACACGGTTTCAATATCGACGTCGTCAATTCAGGTTTTGAGGGTGAACAACGGGCGACGGCCGATTGTTACGACATGATGTTACTCGACGTGATGTTGCCGGACGTGGATGGTATCCGCGTCTGTCGCAACATTCGTCGGGCAGGATTCGCGGGGCCGGTGTTAATGGTTTCGGCATTGAGCGACTCGACCAGCGTGATCAACGGTCTGAACTCGGGCGCAGATGATTACGTTCGTAAGCCATTTGATTTTGACGAGTTGGTTGCGCGTATTCGAACCTTGTTCCGGCGGTCGGAGCCGACGGAATCAACGGTGTTGAGTTATCACGATGTCGAAATCGACTTATCGCGACGCTCGGTTATGCGGCAAGGTAAGCAAATCCGTCTCGCGCGGAAGG
>JAUIHO010000164.1 GCA_030432035.1 Phycisphaerae bacterium | reverse complement strand
CCGCCGACCTGCTCGCTTCGCTCGTAGTATCAACAGGAACGTAACATGCCGCACCCAACCACCGCGAACCTGGGCGGTCGCTCGCAGGCTCTTATCGCCGTTGCGATCCTCCTGTCGGCAGCTTCGATGTCTTCCGCTCGCGCCGCCGACGATCCGATGGAAAGCTCTGCCGACACCGTCGACGTGGCCGTGCTGCGCGAACGCATTAAGACCTACCTACAAGAAGGCGACCTCGATCGAGCGTTGCAGCACTTAAACGACGCCCTCGATCGTGCACCCGACGACGCGACCTTGCGGCGTGAAGGCGTCGACCTCTACCTGTCGTTGGCCCGCACGTGGATGACGCAGGAACAGTTCAACGCCGCCGACCGTGCACTAGCTGCCGTCCTTAAACTCGACCCCGCAGAACCGACGGCCCGCCGACTGTCGTCCGTCATTGCCGACGCCCGAAGACGGTTACCCGCACAGTTGCAACAAGCGCGAACCTGGCTCGCCGTCGAATGGTTCGAGCCCGCGTTTAACACGCTGCGCCAGGCGCGCGGCCTCATCGCGCAACCCGATTCGTCAATCGATGTTGCGTTTCGCGCCGCCGCGCTCGGGGCCGGCGATGACAACTACTTCACCAAGAGCTTTCACAAGGCGTTCTATTACTACGACGCCGCCTTGCAAACCCATGATAGTGGTGACCAACCGTCCGACAGTCTTGTATCGCGTTGGTTGCAAAGCTTGGTGCACGCCCTCGCCGACGACATGGGCGACAAGAGTTACTCCGAATCTTACTGGCGTCTAACGCTTACCAAAGCCGAGAAACACGCGAGGCGCGAGCAAGCGTTACAGCCGTTGCTCATCATGCTTCGCGGTCTCGCCTTTGAAGCATCCGGCGATGCGACTGCCGCCGCACAACATTACGCGCGCGTGGCGGGCGGGCAACCGCGCGGCAATCTCAACGAGTTGCGCACGGCGGCCCAGCACCAACTTCGTTCGTTCTATAACCCAAACCTGAGCACACGCCGCGGCGGTGCCTGGCAACGCAACGAGCGCGACGCATTAACAGCGCTCGACACACACCGTTTTCGCATCCTCCATACGGACGACGCGATTCGGCGGCAAGTGTCCGTCGCGCTCGATTTTCATCTGCAACGCATCGTGGACATGGCGGGCTGGCAACTCGACGAACTGCTGTGGCCGACGGATATCGACATTTATATATATCCAACCGATTCGGCATTTACGCAGGCGACCAAACAGCCACCGCACGTAACGGCTATTAGTCGCATCCGGCGCGACGGCAACGCGATTGCAGATTGGTCGATCCACGCCCGCGCGACCGACCCGTTGCTGCTGGCCTCATCACTGCCCCATGAGTTGTTTCACTTATTGATGGAGGCCAACGCAGCAGCCGGCCAAATCCCCGGTGCGTTGGCCGAAGGCTTGGCCCTACACGTGGAACCGCCCTGCCGACAGCGACAATTCGCGCGGCTATTTCGCGCGCAACCGCAACCGGCCACGCTAAACGAGCTTATCAACCACGCCGCCGTCCATCCGACGACGCCGGAGTTCTACGCGCAATCGCATCGCTTGATCGCCGTTCTGCGCGAACGCCTTCCATTTGAGAAAATCACCACCGCCGTCGCGAACGGTGCATCCGTAGACGAACTTGCCCAGCGCAGCGGCTATGCCGATACCCTGCGCCTGCAACGGCGATATCTAAGAGTGTTGTCGGAAATGCCGGATTAGGTTCATGCGTTTTACGGCGCGATGAACTGGAACGTAATGCTAAACCCGCCCGGTGCCGCCGCGTCTTCGTCGAACGTAAAGATCACCAAGCCCGTACCGGTTTGATCGTTAATATCAGTTCGCGAACAGGTGAAGTCCACGCCGACGTTCAAATCGATACCTTCCGCCGTACCCTCGGTCGGTGCAGCTTCCAGCGGATCGCCCAACGGTGCCGTCGAAAAATTCACGCCGTTGATCAGCGCGTTGTCGTCGGTCACGTTGATATTTGGGTTCGTTTGATTGTCTTCGATCAGTGCGATCAACTGCGGCCCACCGACCGACACGATTCGGCGACAGGGTATGTTGATCTGACCGCTGGCCGTGTTCGCCTCTAGCCGCAACTGACCAAAGCCCGTCGGGATGCCGTCCTGATCGAGCGGATTGAAGCTGCCGAAGGTAAAGATCGCTCGCGCGGCCGAATTGTTGACAAAGCCCACGCGCAATACCCGATCGGCAATAGTGCCGCCCGGCAACAAGTCGGCCGTTGGTGCTGTCAAAGATTGCAAGGCCGTCACGTTACAACCGGCCAGCGCGATCAACGCGAGTGCCGTCCATTTGAATTGTCGTGTCGAAATCGTCATGGCGAAAACAACCACCATCCTTGCGAGGGAAGTCCTAAATCCATTCGTCTAAACCGCCCGCCCAATATGTCGGTCGGCATCTCAACTAAATTCGGTCGTCCTGCGTGCGTCGTTGCGTAAAGACTGCCCAATAAAAACGGCGCGATCAGGCAAACGCCCAACCGCGCCGATGTAATTCGCTTAATCGCGCAAAATCCGCCGCCCCAGATTAGTCATCCACGCCGAGGCGAACCAATTCGCTTTCGATGGTATCGCGCACATTGTTCAGGTTGGCGACTTCGCCGTTTACGAAAAATGTCGGCGTAGACGCGACGCCCAAAGCGGTACCCGAATTCACGTCTTCATTAACCAGAATCTCGGTTGCTGCGGCCGCCACGCACGTATCGTACGCATCGAGGTCCATGCCCAAATCGTCGGCCACTTGCCGCAAATCCGCCGCGGACAGCGCCGACTGATCGTCGAACACCGCCTCGATGTATTCGAAGAACATGTCCTGCTGTGCGGCACATTCCGATGCTTCTGCCGCGCCGCGTGCGTTAGGATGGACCGAATCCAGCGGGAAATGCCGGTACACCAACCGCACCTTGCCCGTGTCGATGAAGTCGGTCTTGATGCCGTCAAACTGCAGCCGATGGAACGACCCGCAGAACGGGCACTCAAGGTCCGAATATTCCACAACCGTCACTGGCGCGTCGGCCTCACCCAGCGTGTGATCGCCGTCCAACACTGCCGGGCCACCGTTCGGAACGTCAGGTGTCGTCGGAACCATCGGCGTCATGCTGGGGCAGCCATCGGTCGACATGCCGGTGCCTGCCACCAACAGTGCCAACACCAAAACACTCGCCCAGCGCCGGCTATTTGTCATCGTTCGAGCCTTACCACTCATAAAATCGTTGCTCCTGAAGGTCGCGGCAATACCGTCTCTCCGGTTTGGCCGCATTTAAATTACCCAAGCGAGGGAATTGAGATCGGAAAACGCTCTCCCAAAAGTTTAGATGCCTCGTGTGGGCGGGTCAATTTTCGCCGGGCCGCACCGGTTTGGCCACACGGACCGAAAACAAACAACCGGACCCCGCCGTAAGTCAATTGGCCCGCTGTAGAACCGATAAACTTGATGACGTGTACGTTGACCCGAAGGGTTTCACGTGCGAAAAATTCACGAACGAATGCCAACGCACAGACGCGATCGTGCCGCCATTCGTCGATCGCCCTCGCCGCAACACACGAGTATGGGTATGACCGTTCGACCACCGTCGTTTGAAACTCGCTCCCGCAATTCGCATCGTTTCGTAACGCGTATTGCGTGTGCGGCATTCCTTTACGTTGCAGCCGTCGGCTGCGACTTGTTCAGTCCGTTCTTCGGGCCGTTACCGGTTCCGAACTTCAATCCCAACGATGAGCTGTTTGCCATCACGATCGTGCAACCGACGGACACCGTCGTGGCTGCCCCCGGTGCCAGCACGTTTGTGCAATGGGCTGACTTGGCATCGACATCCGGCACGACCGTGCGCCTAACCGCGCAGTTGCTCGACGCCGTGATGGAACCCGACGGCGCGCCGATCGATCTCATCGGTGACGGCACTGTCGGCTCGGGCGTCGACGCTTTGACCGATGGCGCGGGAGATTTCTTCGAGTTGGATCTGTCCGTACTGCGGGTGGGCAATTATTCGTTCACCGTCTTCCTCGAAGCGCCAGATGGCGAAACCGACATGGCCAATTCGTTCGACATGGATCTTGGCTTGGCAGGCATCGTATCAGTGACATCCGCTCTGCCAGTTCCAACGCTAACCTTCACTGCCCCCGGTGGTGCCGACGAATCCGTTACGACGGGCAACACCTTTGATATCACCTGGACCGACAACGGTGACGCCAACCCAGCAGCCACGCTAACGCTGGGGCTCGACATCGACGACGATCCGACCAACGGCAATGAGATCATCCTCGAAAGCGGCACGCCGCTAAGCGATGACGGTAACGCCGGCATGTTTACCTTTGCGTTTATGGATGAAAACGGCGCGGGCGTGCCCGACGGCAGCTATACCGTGTTCGCGATCATTGACGACCTCGAAAATCAGATCGTGCAGGAAACCGCGGATGGTATGTTGGTCTTGAATCCGTAACCTAAGCAATCCGCAACGTCTCGCACAAACGTCGAAACAACGTAAACGGGTCTTCCGCTTCCCACGGCATGCGGAAGATCGTCTCATCGCCTTCGTATCGAATACCGACCAACCGCATCCCGTCGCCCATGCGGGCAAACACACCGGCAATGCAGGGTCGCTTATCCTTCAGTCGTACGAAAATGAGCGCGTCATCTTCTTCGTAACACGCCCAACGGTCGTCGGCGCTCTGCGCGCGCCGACCGAGCGCTGCGTAGTACCACGCTGCCGGTGCCAACAGCAATTGATGGTGTGCGAGCAGATCGAAATCGCACGGGTTCGACCAACCTGCGGCCTCAAGGTCGGTCGCCGTAAGCTTCACGCTTTCGCGACGCCGCGCGCGTTCTTTGGCAGTCGCATCAACCTTACGAAACGACGGTGCCGGGCCCACCAAAAACGCCAACAACTGAATCGGCGGCGTACCAGCGGCCAATGCATCGCCGGCCTTCCACAATGCGGCCTGCAATGCCAATGCGCGTTGCATGTCGGCCTCCAACAATCGATCCGCATCGCGAATCACAAACGCCGTTCGTCGAGGTGCTTCCTCTCTTAAAAGCACAGCGAAGTCGGGTATGACGGCCGCGCCGTCGCCCAATTTGGATGTCAGCAAACCGAACGCGCGGGCCAAGTGCAGCTTGTAGCCGTGATGGTCGTGCATCTCGGCTCCGGGCAATTCCCGAATAATAAAATGATGTCGGTCGAGTTCCGCGATCAAATAGTCGACATCGTCTTCGGCGACGGCGTTGATCGTGCGGCAAAAAAATGACGGCGCGAGGATGGTCGGGTCGAACCAGTCGAAAGTCGGCAAGTCGGACATGCGCGGCATTTTGGCACAGGATACCCAACGGTGCGAGCGTGTATTGCCATTCCGCCAATCCCACTCACGCAATGAGACGCGAGCCCTCGGTCCCATCCGCGTATTGAAAGAGTTTCGCCATCAAGACATAATCGGCGGCATGAGCCAGAAGATCGACGAAGCCACCGTGCGACACATCGCCCATCTCGCCCGCCTCGAACTGACCGACGCGGAGGTCGCGCAATTCAGCACCGATCTCGGCGATATTCTGGCACACGTCGAAACGCTAAATGCGGTTGATACCGACGGCGTGGAAGCAACCGCTCATGCGCTACCGCTGGCCAATGTCTTTCGCGCCGACGAACCGCGACCATCGCTGGATCACGCCGACGCGCTGCGCAACGCGCCCGATCAGGAAGATGGTTATTTCAAAGTGCCCAAGGTGCTCGACCAAGGGCAAGCGTAGGCGCGTCAACAATTCTCATACTTCCAATGCCGCGCCTTGCCCTCGTTGAGCCATTCGATGGTGGTGGCCAGCCGCTTCGAGCGTGTTTCTTCTCGCTTGGCTTCCGTCAACCACTCGATGTAATCCTTCTTCTTACTCGGCGGGAAATTTTCAAACGTGGTACGCGCCTTCTTGTTGGCGGGCTTCTTCAGCTCGGCCATTAGATCGGGCGGCACCGGTAATGCCTTGGCTGCGGTCTTCTTCTTTTTCTTCGCGCGGTCTTCTGATTGCGACGCGATCTGCTCGGCTTCGTTCAGCGCCATCGCTTCTTTGATATAAGCGACCAACACCTTTTCATCAGGCACGTCATCGACGCTTTCGAATTTCATATGACACATCGACGCACGCGGGTCTTCTTTGAACAACCCTTTCGGATCACTCATTAGTTTCGATTTCCAGAAGCCAAAACTCACGTGTTTCTTGAACGCCGCCGTACCGCTGACGATACCGTTGTAATCGAAATGCGGAACGCTCCACTTGATCGTTTCGACCAAATCCTTCGACGCCTTACGATGTGCGGCGCGAATCTTTTTCAAGATGGGTTGCGCAAACGGCGCGGCCTTTTCGATATATGCATCGACTTCGGCGCGACGATCGACGGCCGGCTTCGTCGTGTTCTTAGCGACCTTCTTGCTTGCCTTCGTAGGAGTGGTCGCCGTTTTTTTCTTTTTCGTCTTGGCCTTGCGAGCGGTTGCCTTCGCCATCGAATTGCCTCCCCAATATCTTTGTGCAGCCTATCTGGCAGTCATGTCCGAACAAGTCCCCATCATAGCAAATCTACATTCGCCGCACGCACCCTCCAAATCGCGAATACACAAAAAAACCTCGGTCGCGCCAAAGAGGGTCGCGACCGAGGTCGGTTGGATGTTCCAATTGAGATGACATGCCAACGAGCCTTCGCCCGTCGACACGGCCTGTTGCCCACGCCTAAAACGCCTCAACCTCACTCGCGTCTTCCTTGGCGCGTTTGAGACGTTCGAAGCTGGTCTTGCCGTAGCGTTTGCTCACGCGCGCGATCTCCACGCGACGCAGGTCAATCGTCTGGCAGCGCCGGTTCGGCAATTCAACCAGCACGAACGGTACGCACACTTCGATCACCCTGAGCGGCACGCCGCCGGGGTACGGCAGATACGACACTTCCTTCGGCTTAAAGCCATCGGGCAGCATCGTCGTATCGCTGCAAAAGCTCGGGCCGTATTCGACCGTCACACGCGTGACGGCGATGTACATCTCAGACTGCAAGTCCTCCGGAGCAATCGGCTTAATTGTCTTCAGTTTTTTTCCCATGATAAGTCACACGAACAAAAGGCCGCGCACCGCGCGCGGCGATTTCCAGCAGGTTTCCAAAACGAATTGATTGAATGAACGGGATGGCCTGCGAACGAATGCGTCGGCGCGCTAATCAACGGCGCGCGGCGCTCTCGCCACAGCTTTTAGATGGTCGAATTGAATTGTTCGTAAACGCATATTCCGGCCCTTTTCAGCTAATCGGAAGCGAGAAGATACCCATACCGGATATCGAAGTCAAAACAATTTTTGGTGCGCGTCTTATATCAAGCGCAACACGCACCCCCCGTCGACAAAAAAAAGCCCGACGCATTCGCGCCGGGCCTTTTCATTTCATCAACGAAAGTTAAAGCAGATGCTTAGGCATCGACCTTTCGTTCGAGGCGCTCGATGCGCGATTCGATCTTGGCTTCGGCATCAAAGTCCGTACACCAATCCAACGCGTTCTTCAGTTGTCGCAAGGCACCTTTGTAGTCCTTCTTTTGGTATAGCGCGAAGGCATACATTTCCGACGCCTTCCAGTTTTCACCGTTGGAAAGATCAACGGCCGTCTTGGCGACCTTGTTGAGCAGTTCCAAATCGTGGTGCACGAGATCCTTGTCGTTCATCAGTCGCGTACCGAACTCAACCAGCGTGCGAGCATCGTGCGATGCGTTTTCGAGGAAGCCTTCGGCCGAGCGCTGCAGATCGTCTTTCGACGCGCTCTTATCAGCGGCCAAGCGGAAATACTTCTTGGCGTGCTTTTCAGCCTTTTGCAGCTTTTCGTCGACCTTCATCGGTTGGTCTTTGACGACCTTGGAGAGCTTTTCGTCAAATTCCTTATCCAACGGATTGCCGTGCCAGTAGAGGCGACCTTCGCGATCGATAATGAACGCGTGCGGAATACCGCGAACGTTGAACGGCGTGCAATAAGCGGCCCACGTCATGCGCTCACGGTCAGTCGCGATCGTGTAGTCCATATCCTGAGCTTGCTTCGTCACGAACGGGCGCACCTTGGCAGCGGGCTCATCCGAAACGCCGAGGATGATGACGCCGTCGTTCTTGTAGCGCAGTTGCAGGTCCGTCAGGTGCGGAATGCTCTTCTTGCACGGGCCACACCACGTTGCCCAGAATTCGACCACGACAATGTTCTTGCCGCGGGCTTCCTTCATGGAGAACTTTTCGCCCTTCACCCACGTGTCGATGTTGATGGCCGGAGCCAGCTCACCGATTTCCAGCGCCGACGCCGGAACCGCAAACATGAGCGCCAACAAAGCCGACAGAACCGTTTTTCGCATGATCATGATTTACACCTCGCAACCTTATGATTTAAGAGACGGATTCGTCAGAACGCAGAATCCTCTCCCGACCACCAATCTATCGCATTTTAACGGATGACGGGCCGAAAACCAGCACCATCGCGTGAAGATCGCGCAAAACCGACACCTCCACACCTCATTTAGGCGTTCTCCGCCCGAAAATCTCACGCGCCCCAATCTCACCGGGTGTACGCCGGCAACGGAAACTATGATGATGGTGCCATGTTTCCGATATTTGCCTTCCTGTTCATCGCCGTCCCGATCGTCGATATCTGGCTGCTATTCACCGTCGGTGGCCAGATCGGGCCACTTCTGACCGCGTTTTTGTGCATTTCGACCGGCATCGGCGGTGCCGCATTGGCCCGCTGGCAGGGGTTTCAGACGCTGGCGCGCATTCAGACCGATCTATCACAGGGCCAAATGCCCGGTCAGGTTCTCGGCGAAGGTGCCCTCATTCTCGTCGCCGCCGCCGTGTTGATGACGCCCGGTTTCATCACTGACGCCCTCGGGCTGTCGCTGCTTATCCCCCCGTTGCGCCGCCTTTGGCTCAAGCTGCTAACGCACTATTTCCGCAACCGAGTGCAGGTGCACACATCCCAATTCGGCGGTGGATTCGGAACGGCGTCTGGCGACCAATTCAGCACGACGCAGGTCCACGGCCATCAATTCGACGACAGCCCCTTTGGCCCACCCAGCACCGGGCCCAAGTACGTTCGCAACGAGGCAATGGATCGCGACGACCGTGCGACTGTGCCGGACGACGCGACCGACGATCACCGCAGTTAGCCGCTACTCGCTGATATCGCCGGGGCGGATCGGCTGGGCAAAATCCTCGTACTCAACCCAAGAAAACGTACGAATCGTGCGAATGCCCGTGTTGCCCGTCCGCACGACCAAGACCTCCCAGAACGCTGGTGTGCGCTGATTGAACTGGATACAGTCGGTTGGAATCACCGCGACGCGCCCCTTCACGCCCAACGCGTCGTTCTCAAACTCGATTTCGTAGAAGTCTTCCCGCGCTTCGGTGCCGCAGGCGCGCAAAATCAGAAACGCCCTCACATCGTCAGCATCCACAAACTCGTCGATCCCTTCCACCTCGACTGTGAGAACTGCCGGGTGCTCGGGGGCGGCTGGCTCGTTCTCAAAATAGAACGAATCGCGCGAGTCCATGCACTCACCGCAGGTCGTCCAAACGAAGGTATCGAGATTGCGAACGTTTCCGCCTGTGCAACTGTTTAAATTCTGTGCCATCAGCATGGGCGTGACGATGAGTAGCAGCATGACCTTGATAGGTGCGGTGCGCGTGGCGAATACTCGTGCGCGATTGGGGGCGTTGTCAGGCATCACGTCTCTGAGCTAAAGGGATTCGATTCGAAACAGTTTCTCATATTGAGTTACCTGCCGACGGCCTTGTTCTCACAGCAATTTCAACTTTTTTTGCAGCGCGGGCGCTGAGCAAGACCCCTTCTTGTGGAGCTGTCACCGGAGGACATTGCCGCCCTGCGCGCCGTCGTCAAACGCCGAACCACCCTCAACGCCGGTCGCTCGTGGCCGGTCGTGCGACTGGTGGGCGGGCCGCTGGCCGATATGTGGGTGAAGTTGCCCCCCGCCGCCGCGCGTTGTGGGTACGTCGGATTCTGCCATCTCACGCGACATGCCCTAGCCCAAGTCATGTATCGCCGCCACACACCACAGGCTTACGTGTTCGATACTATCCATTGGCCGACGGCGCGGGCGGCGGAGTTGGGATAGAATTCCACCGTGGACCTTATCTGGTGGTTATTCCTGGTGCCTATGGTTGTCGGCGTGATCGTCGTGATGGTGCAGTTTCATCGCGTTGTGCCCGTCAGCGAACAGCAACGGCTGAAAGACACAGGCTGTTGTCTTCAATGCGAATACGATTTGCAAGGCAACCAAAGCGGCGTATGCCCGGAGTGCGGCGCGGTTATTCGTCGTTAGCCGCTTCGTCGTGCAGCGTTACGCGCCGCGCGAACTGAGGCTGGATTTCCGACATGCGATAATCAGTCGTCGTCGCAATCTGGTGCGTTCGATCGTACTGCGTCATCTCATCGCGCAGCCGCCCGGCCAAGTCTTGCTCAGTCCATTCGACCAACACCAATCGTTGGTTCGCATCGTCGGGAATCTCGGCGAAGTGAATCTTCGCGTCGTGCACGCCGAGCATGTGTAAATGATATGTCAACCGTTCGGCAACGCCGACGGGCGCAACGACCGTCGCGCCGTTGCGGAGTTCCTTTTGCACCGCCCTCGCGATGGATGATACGTCGGGATTGTTGCGAATCGGATCGGGCCAGCGCGCGGCAAAGTAAGGAATAGCCAGTGCGGCCAGCGCGACTGTCACAACCGCCATGCCGCGCGTGGTGAAGTCTTGAAATCGATCCATAGCGGGCAACGGCTTTCGTCGTAGCGCTTGCGCCATCACGAATTGCCGCACAACGGCAAGACCACTACCGGCAGCGGCGCAGGCGAAGGGTAGTAAATGAGTTAGACCGCGCGGCGGCGTGATGCGTTTGGTCAAAAGCGCCAAGATAAGAACCGTGGAACACATGCATGCCAACAGCAACGCCATGCGCTTACCGTGGTTGCTGTTTCGCACCCACGAGGCAACACCGATCAACGCCAAGGCGGCGAAACCAACATGCGACAACGGTCCGGCAGTTATCATCGCGGCGGCATCCACAAGACCGCGTGGCAAGCGTTCGAATACAACCTGCCAACTTTCAAGCGGCAACGGCATGACGCTGCGGATTTGATCGATGCCCATGCATCGAATCATCGGTAGGTAGCACAGCATTGCCATTCCGACCGTCGCGCAGGTGAACGCGCCAGCTTTCCATATTAAGAAATCGGATCGGACGAGTCCGCGCAACCCGCCGGTACGCCATCGATCGAGGACCAAGAACACACCGAGGCCCAGCGCGACGTGCAGCGCCGTCGGCACGGTAAACAACGCCAAGCCGACCAACGCACCGGCATACCAAATCGCTCGCTTGGTGCCCACATTGACCAGCAGATGCAACGCGCCCAACGCCAGCAACATGACCAACGAATAACCGCGCGACTCGATGCCGTAGTGCATCGCCCAAGGCGAAGCGCATAGCAACGCAGCCGCGAGCACTGCGGCCCGCATGCCGATCGATCGACGAAACACGATGAAGCACATCGGCACGGCGAGACAACCCGCGATGAGCGCGGGCAGCCGCAACCACGGATACGCCAGCCCGGTGAGGCTATAAACAGCCGTCGTCGCCAGCGAGTGTAGCACGTGATTGTTCGGCGCGGGGTAATGTCGCAAGACGTACCACACCGGCGCGTCCTGCTCGGCACAATACCAGTTATACGCCGCGGCCTCGTCGGTATAGACGGGCATCAGGAAGAAGAACGGCAACCGCGCAGCGACGGCAAGCAACAAGAGGCCGAATGCCATGTGGCGTACGGATCGATGCGTCGAATCGGTATCAGGTGCTGGTGCGTGGTGGGTAAGTGCGCTCATGCACCTTAAATATCGTCGCGGCTCGGTAGGTTACTGGAGTGTGGGGGTTGATTGGGCGTTGAAGTTGTTGCGTCGCTTGGCTCGGTCGATGATGCGGGGTTCGCCGGCGACATGCATTTGGGGCACATGTAGTAATTCATCCACATTAGACAGGTGGGCAGTATCTACTCAGGTGGGCGGCGCCTACTCCCTCTCCCTCGCAGGTGTTTTGTTCGGGGACATGGGTAACAGGTGTTCGAGGACATGGGTAACAGTTTTTCTTGTTTCGCGCCGGCGACCGTCGCCGTCGTCGTCCTTTTTCTTTTTACTTCTTTTTCTTTTTGTGTTTTACTGTGAATTGCGTGATTTTCAATCACACGGTCATGTTGCGCGACGCCTC
>JAUIHO010000163.1 GCA_030432035.1 Phycisphaerae bacterium | reverse complement strand
TGACGCCAAGACCGAAATGATCATTCTCGATGCCGGGCCGGTGGCCGGTCGCGACGGTCAACTTTATGCGGCGTTGGTTGCAGACGTTGCACTGGGCGATATCGATGCGGATGGTAAGGACGAAATCGTGATGGCGGGGTTGACCGAGTTCCGCAGCAGTGGTTGCGATTCTTACGGTCACATTCATGTCGCGCTGGACGACGCTGCCAATGGCGACGAATCGCTTAAGCCTATCGGAGCGCTTTACCTCCGCGATACTTACGTAGCTTCGGGCACGGGGTGCAATTCAAACTCACACTACATCCGCGCACGCTTTTTGCACGTAAATACGCTGGACGTCGACGGCGACGGCATCGCCGAAGTACATGCTGGACGCCGAGTCTTTGATGATTGGACTAACGCCGATCCGTGGACCGTCGCGGGAGATGAAGATGCTCCGTGGCAACTGCCGCACAATTCGTTTTTAAAAGATGACAAGCCAGGTGATGGCGGGCTCATCGGTCGCGCGACGAGTGCGGTGGCGTGCGGTGACGTAACCGGCGACGGTCGTGACGATCTCGTTTTGTTCTTTCAATGGCGCGATGAAATCGAAGTCTGGGGTGTGGTGGGGCCCGACGAGAGCACTTGGGAATGGAAGAAGATTCAGTCGGTTGCGACCGAGTTTTATAACGGTCAGGATCGCGTCTTTCCGCTGATCGTTTCGTGCAATATCGATTCGGACGGCGTTGCGCTACGTTATTCGGATGCGGAATATCGACTGGTATTTACCGAGCCGATCATTATTGCGGCGTTGGCAGCGGCACCGTGCGATGCCGGCATCGCGCAGAACATCGACGCCTGCCGCACCACCTTTGGCGGCGCCGAAACACAACGTGCCGGCATCGACGGCACGGTCTCTGTACGCGCCAGTACGTTTGTGGGTGGAAAGGTCGAGGCGTTCGGTTTCGCTGCCGAGGTCAAATCGACCGTTACAAAGACGGCATCGTTTTCGGCGAGTCGTGCTTATGAGTTGGAACAAACCATCGAATATACGACCGGCCCGATGGAAGATACGGTGATCTTCACGACGTTGCCGATCGATCAATACACCTACACGGTGCAATCGCATCCCGACCCTGAGATGATCGGCGAACAAATCATCGTAAACATGCCGCGCACGCCGATCACGTTGCAAGTTGAGCGTTCGTTCTACAACGCCAATACACCCGCCGACGCGTTTAAGGTTGGCGCCAACGTTTTCCTGCATACGCCCGGCGATGTAATGAGTTACCCGACCGAGGCAGACGCCGATACGTTGATCGATACCGGCGGGTTGGGTCATTTAGGCCCAGCCGGTGAACTGGTCGATGCGGCGGGCAATGCGTTGGGACCGATTGCCGACCGCCTTCTCGGTCGCGGATTGAAATCGAACCGAAGTGTAGCCGTCGGAGCCACTAATGGTGGTGAGAGTAGCATCGAGATCGCATTCACCGAATCGACAGACTATCGCGCCGGTGCCGAAATCGACTACGAGCTATCGGCGGAAACGTCGGCCCCGGGCGTCACGGTCGGCGGTAGCGTTGGCGCTAGTGTGGAAGCGGGGCTGAGTTGGGGCACAAGTCAATCGACGATCTACCGTGGCACGGTCGGTGATATTGCCCCGTCCGATTTTGGCGAGCATCGATTCAGCTATGGTCTGTTCACCTATATCTACAACTACGGCGACGCTTCAAAGCAACAGTTTGAAGTGATCAACTACTGGGTTGAGTGAGTGGCGATCCAATTGTGCTGATGATTTTCTGACGAAAACGCCGGCGCGAGCTTTCCGAGGCTCGCGTCGGTTTTCGTTGAAAGTGGACCAGCGATTCGTGGTACAATTTCGAGGTATGTCAGAAGTGACGCAGATATTGGCCGCGATCGAAGCAGGTGACCGCGCCGGGACCGACAGGTTGCTACCGATTGTCTATCGGGAACTACGCAACATGGCGCAGCGGCAAATGGCCTTCGAAAGACCCGGACATTCCTTGCAGGCAACGGCGCTCGTGCACGAAGCGTACCTCAAGCTGATCGGCAACGAAGAAATTCGCTGGGCGGGTAAGTCGCATTTCTTCGCGGCGGCGGCGGAATCAATGCGGCGGATTTTAGTCGACAGCGCTCGCAAACGCGGTTCGATCAAACGTGGCGGAACCCAAAAGCGGTTGTCGCTCGATTTGTCCGAACTGGTGATGGAAGAACAGTCGTCGCACATACTGGCGCTCGATGAAGCGCTGAATGAACTTGAGCGGCAGGACGCGCGGATGGCCGACATCGTGAAGTTGCGTTTTTTTTCCGGTCTGACGGTGGAGGACACGGCCCAAGCGTTGGACATATCACCGCGGACGGTGAAGCGAGAGTGGGCGCTAGCTCGCGCCTGGTTGTTTAGGTCGTTGTCGGTTAATGATGATGAATCCAATGGTTAGGCGGCGGCGTCCCTTATTTTGATGGGTAAAGACGATTGGTCGAAGCAATGTGATTGATTAAGGCTAGAAGCTATCCCAAGACCTATTTCTGACTCTTTGCGTTCCTGTCAGAATTGGGATTTTTCTAGCGAATGAAACCCTCCCCTAACCCCTCCCTGCAAGGGAGGGGGAGTTTTGGGATAGCTTCTAGTGACTTTGTGATGGCACCGAATTGGGAACAACTCAAGGCTATCTTTGAGCGCGCGTTGGCGCTGTCGGGCTCCGCGCGCATCGACTACCTCGATGAGGTGTGCGACGGCGATCGTGGCTTGCGCTCCGAAGTCGAAGATTTGCTTGAGTCGTTCGAGGCCGCCGATGGGTTCCTGTCCGACGGCGACAATAGCGCTGATACCGATATCGATCAAGAAGCCGACTCGGCAACGGCATCCATCACGGACAATACCGATCGCTATCGTATCTGCGAACAGATCGGCGCGGGCGGCTTCGGCACGGTCTATCGCGCCGAACAGTTGGAACCGATTCGGCGTGACGTCGCATTCAAAGTGATTCGTGCCGGTGGCGTGTCGGAAAGTATCGTTCGGCGCTTTGAGGCAGAGCGGCAAACGCTGGCATTGATGGATCACCCCAATGTTGCGCGCGTATTTGACGGCGGAGAAACGAGCGACGGTAATCCGTATTTTGTGATGGAGTTGATAAACGGGCGGCAGATTGTGCAATATTGCGACGCGGCACGACTAGCTGTTAGTGAAAGACTTGCGTTATTTATCGATGTATGCGCCGGTGTACAACACGCACATCAAAAGGGAATCATTCATCGCGATATCAAGCCCTCCAACGTTCTGGTTTCGGAAACGGACGGACAAGCGCTTCCGAAAGTCATCGATTTCGGCGTGGCCAAGGCGCTGCAATCAGATCGTGTTGATATTTCGATTACGACAGAGCAACAGATCATCGGCACGCCCGCGTATATGAGCCCTGAGCAGGCGGCGGCACTATCGGACCGGATAGACACACGTTCCGATGTTTACTCCTTGGGCGTGTTGCTGTACGAATTGTTGACCGGTTCGACGCCGTTTGATTCGCAAACGCTGATGCGCGCCGGTGTCGGCGAGATGGTGCGCGTGATTCAATCCGTCGCGCCGGAGAGACCGTCGAATCGCGTTGCGGATAGCTCGCATTCGGTTACGAGCCCCGGCGGCGACGTCACGAGCTCGCCAAGCGAAACGATCAATGCGGCCGCTAAAGCTCGATCGACAGATTCGGCCTCATTAAGAAGACACTTGAAAGGCGACCTCGATTGGATCGTTATGAAGTGCCTGGAGAAGGAACCCGACCGGCGCTATGCAACAGCGGCGGCGCTGGCGAGTGATATTCGGCGATTTCTAAACCATGAAACGGTCGAGGCGCGGTCACCGAGCGTCGCTTATCGTGTGCAGAAGTTTGTGCGCCGCAACACCGCAACGGTTGGCGTATCCGTCGCGCTGTTGGTGGCATTGATAGTAGGCACGGTCGCCTCCGTAACGGGGTTTGTAAAGGCTGAGCGTGCGCGGTTGCAGGCGGAAAAGGCAGAGCAAAGTGCGACGGCAGTTACAAACTACCTCACTGACACGTTGTCGGAGGCGTCGCCCGCACGGCTGGGGCCGAATGCTACTCTGGGCGAAATTCTCGATAAGCGAGACGACGAACTTGAGCAAGAGTTCGCTGCACAACCTCTCGTCGAAGCCAAGGTGCGTCTAACGATCGGTGATGCGTATAGCGGGATGGGGTGGTTTGATAAAGGTGCGACGCATCTCGAGCGCGCAGTCGATTTGTATCGGCGCGAGCTGGGGCAGCAGCATAAAGACACGCTGCAAGCCGACGTTCGATTGGCGGCGAACTATCGAGGTGCGGGTCGATATGATGAGGCTGAGAAGATACTCCGTGAGGTGCTTGCGCAATACGAGAACAATGTCGCGGTGGGTATGCGGCAGCGCGTTATGACCGAATACGAGTTGGCGACGGTCTTTCGCGTGCAACAGAAATATGAAGAGGCGGAGATATGGTCGAAACGCGCGCACGATCACGCACTCGAGTTTTTCGGGGTTACCGACGAAATCACGTTGTCAGCACAGCAGAATCTGGCGTCGTTGTATGACGTAACCGGTCGATCGAAGGCCGCCTGCGAGTTGTTGGAGGAAGCGCTGGATTCACAAATCGAGACATTGGGACCAACCCATCCAGACACGTTGCTATCGCGATTTAATCGGGCGATTAGAGATTGCAAAGTCGGCGACCATACGGTGGCCGCGGGCGACTATCCAGCCTTACTAAAGGCTTATGCCGACCGATTGGGCGAAGCGCATCGAATGACAAATGCCGTTCGTAGTTACTATGCCAACGAGTTAGCGCACGTCGGCAAGCTCGCCGAAGCCGATGCGCTCATTACGAGAACATTGGCAGCGCAAGAAGCAACGCTACCCGCAACGCATCGCGATGTAATTGAGTCTCTGCGTCACGCCGCACGCATAAAAGAAGCGCTTGGGGCGCATGCGGATGCCATTCCATTATCAGAGCGGCGACTCGACGCACTAAAGGCATTGCATGGTGAGTTACATCGTCAGACGCTAACGGAAGTCATCAATCTCGGGGCGACCTATCGCGTCGTTGGCGACTTGCCCCAGGCCGAAGCAATGTTTCGTCGTGGTATCAACGGGTTCCGAAAGCTACTCGGCGCGACGCATGTTGAAACAGCGAACTCAACGGCGCATCTTGTAAACTTGTTGCACCAATCCAAACGTTTTAACGAAGAAAAGACCTTGCTCGAAGAAGCCTTGGCGGCTTTTGAGGGTCACGAAGCCGCTAACAACGTAGGTTATCAGGAACTGTTGCATCGTCGCGGCCATCTTGCTCAGGCAATGGGCGAATCGGGAGCCGCGCTCGACTTGTTTCGCACAACATTTGACGCCCAGGTCAATGTCATCGGAGATCGCGCACAGATCGAGCACTATGGCGACTGTCTGGTCGGTGAATTACTAACGCAAGGTAATTTCGAAGATGCCATCGCGGCAATTGAGAAGGTGCTTGACGCCTGCTACGGGGCGCAGGCACCGCCGACGATCAGAATGGCGCGCCTGCTCGATCGGCACGCACACTGCTCGGCGGAGGTAAATCGCTTTGAGTATGGCCGCAATAGTGCCGAGCGGTCGCTGTCGATCAAAGAGCAACTTGCGCCGAACGATGAGATGGGATTAGCCGGTACAAAGATGCTATTGGCCGTATGTTGTTTAAGGCTTGACGATTATCGAGAGGCAGAGAGCTTGTTGCGCGATGTCTTGTCTGTGCGCGAAAAGGCAATTGGTTCCGATCATTGGCTGGTTCATAATACGCGCAGTGTATTGGGCGAGTGTTTATTAAGACGCGGCGAGCTTGAAGTAGCGAGACGACTTATAGACGATGCGCATCAGGCTTTGGAGAGTGACACGGCAACGCCCGCGCCCAGATTGCGAGAATCGCGGGAGCGCATGAAGTTGGCCTTTGGCAGTTTTGAGGGTGAGTAAGTGCCGAAGCGCTCAGGTCTGGCAGCGCGAGAATTCTGCTGTCCCTCCGGGATGTAATGAAGTTCGAAGACATCGTTTCTCCACGATATGGGCGCGTCAATCGAGAATGGAGACGTGTTGAATGGGGAGTATATTGCTGCGTTTATTGATCTGATCTTTTATTAAGATCACGACATAGTCCGAACCATAGCAGTTCGGCATGGTACTCGCGCGAGCGACTGATTCCGGATATCGGCACCTGACTTGATGCTTAGCGGAGGGGTGACCAAAATTAGGCCCAAATCGGTGCATGACATAAGCTTAATGGAGTACATGTGCCGAATTGAAAGAGGCAGATAACATTCTGATTTTGCCGTAGGTTGTGCCCAAATCGCGAGATAGCGATTTTGCGGCATATTATAATCATAACCCGGAGGTCGGAGGTTCGAGTCCTCCCCCCGCTAGTTCCTAAGATATTTATAGTAAATAACTTGTAAATGTATGTGGACCGCTTTCCATGCCTTTGCCGGTGCCAAGTGTGGCGTAATTGTGGCGTAGAGTCGCGTTTAACGGTGAAGATAACCAGCGATCCAGGGTTATCAGCGACGATTTGACTAATGATCCAGAAGCTCGCCGGGCAGGGGCCCACGGAGGTTGTGCAAAAGCAAACACAGCGGAATCAAGCTTTTACGAACAGACACTCTCGCTACCTTTAATGGGATACCCCGGAGGTAATAATTTCCACGTCTAGCGAATTGAATGCTCAAGGTAAATAGCGGTGACCGACTACGCATCGGTATCGCGTTTGAAGGTGGAAAAACTGTGTGCCGCTGTTCGACCTGATTCAGATGATAACGCAGCTGGCATCATTGTGCGCTGCGACAGCTTCAAGACGATAGCGCAAAAATGGAGTTGCTCCAAGACCACGGTATCACGACTGCTCCAGCGGGCCGATGCGTTGGGCTATTAAGCTTCCGCTGGTCCTTTTCTAGATTTTTTCGAGCGCCGATCGGTCCGCTTTACTCTATTTCCGCAGATGCTGATACGACCTTCCCCGATAGTGATTCATTCAGTCGTTTGATTTCATTCAGGAGAAAGTCAAAATCGTCAAAGGGCTCGCCACCGATGCGTGACCAATGCACGCGGGCCTTGCGGTCGATGAGGAATGTCGAGTGCAGTTCGATTTCCTCGAAGTCGTCATAGGAGCGGAATCGTCGCGCATTGCGGTTTTCCGGATCGGACAGAATTCGATACGGTAATTCGCCCTTCTTTAGTGTCTCGGTAATCTGTTCCACGGTATCGCCACTAATCGCCAAAATGTCAGTATCAACGGCTTGGAAATCGGCGTGGCGCGTTGTTGCCTTTTGCAGTTGCTCCATGCAATGCGGACACTCCTCGCCGAGATAGAAGATGATGATGAGGTTGCGGCCCTTGAGTTCTTCACTATTCAATTTCGCGCCGGTCGAATCGAGTGGGTCAAGGGTGGGCATCGGGTACGGCTCCCACGAGTCAGGACCGATCGCCGCCAGGTTCTGCGATTCATAGGAACGCTGCGGGCGCGGCGCGTCGTCGCGAGGGAATGCTTTAAGGTCGAGAGCCGTCGCATCAGCCATCCATCGAAGCTCGGGGTTCGCGCCCGACCACACATGCAAGAATCGCGAAATGGCGTCGCTGGCCGCATCGTTGTTTGCGAGGGCGGCCTCAGCCCGGGCCAAGCCGGAAAGTGCGAACCCGTCGTTGCGGCTGACTTCTAGGGTGGTAAGAAAGCACTCGCGCGCAAGTTGCGGACTGTTATGCTCCAAATGTTTCTCGCCGAGCAGCACATAGAGTCCGCGCGGGTAAATCGGCGGGTCTTTCCGCGATCGACGCAGGGTGTGCTCTTGTCGCGCTCCGTCGGCAAGCAGCGCAAATCCATCCAGCTCTTTCCCTTCGACAAACGCGAACGTCGCGCGGGCATCGAGAAGCATGCAGTCAAAGTAAGGCTTTAGCCAGCCGTGCTCAGACTTGCTGACTTCCTTCTCAATTTCATAAAGCTTCTTGATCTCGCCGCGTGCGAGTTCGATGTTCGATTGATTCAGATGCGCTAGCGCGAGTGCGTACGCCGAAAACACCTTCGACACGATGGTGTCCGGTTTTGTGATTGCTTCCTTGCTCGCGATAATGTCGTCCCAGCGTTCGAATCGAACTAGTGCGCGAACAAGGGCGATCACTCCGGTGCTATACGTGTCGTAACCTTTGACGTCATTCTTCTCAGGATCGGCTGGGGAACGCAGCAACTCGCGGGCCGACGCCTCGGCCCGATTCGCCAAACCAAGTTGCTCTTGAACCCAAGCCAGATAAGTCTGGTTGTGCGCGTAGTTCCAACTCTCGAATGGCTGTACGCACTGCGATGCGAAGTACAAGCGCTCGCGGCGCGTGGCGCGATCGAGCCAAATCGCGGCCTCGTGCCACATGCCCAGATCTGAATAGACGTGACCCGGCATGTGATTGGCGTGCCCGGAATCATTGGCAATGCGGCCGAAGCGCTCGCAACTGTCCAACGCCTGCTCGGGATGTTCGCCGTCCCAATTGTGAATTCGATAATGGTGTGCGCCGGGATGATCCGGCGCGACGGCGAGAATCTCATTGATCATCAAGTCGAGCGGATAGCTGTATTGACTATTCAGAGCTTGATCGACGTAGAACGCCTTAGCCTCGACATCGTCGGGATACTTGAGGATGATCTCTTGCAGTTTCTTCAGCATGCGTCGTCGCTTGGTCTTATAGTCCGGCTCGCTGTTCTTAATCGGGTCGTAGGCGTGTGCCTCCTCAAGCGCCTCAATGTACATGCGTTCGCGTTCGGTGACATTCTCTTTACGTTTGATGGCTTCCGCGAGAAAGTGATCGTTGCGCGGATGGCCCGTACAGAGGTCTAGCCCCCAGTATGCCATCGCGCATTCAGGATCGAGCTTGAGGCACCAGCGGAAACTTCGTTCTGCTTCGTAGTACCAATAGTTGTGAAGCAGTGCGACGCCTTGGTTGAACCACTCCTGAGCCTCCGGTACCGCAGTGGTGATCGGGAATTCCACCTGCCCGACGCCATTCAACTTGTGTGGGCGTTGCCGCGGTCCTGCATCATATGCCTTGTGACGTCGCGAATGGCCTTGTTTAATTGGCTCAATTTCGGCTCCGTCTTGCGCGCAAACGCTGTGCGAAAAGACCTGCAACATACAAAAGATAGCTAGTGTAGAAATTTGATGTGATCTCGATTTCATATCAGGACCTCACTATTGAGTTTTGTTGTTTGCGCGACTCATTGCATTTGCTGGCAGTCAGAAGCGCAGCGACATCGGCAACTCCAATGGCGATTGCGCAGATGTGCTACGATGAGCAACACACCGCCCATCGGCGTTACCCACGGCCAAACGGCAGTCATTGCGGTTGCGTGATTTTGATTCGAACTCGCAGAGCCTTTGGATGGATCCACGCATCCGGTGCAGCCCGTTGCAGAACAGTTGGCAGAGTTGTTGGTGTCGGTCGAGCCTAGTGCCGGAGCGTTTAAATTGGAGTCGGCAGCGGCGATGTCCACTGTGCTGGGTGGGCAACAATCGTGTTCACCCACAAATGCCGCGACTGAAATCATCGCTAGTCCAGCTGTTGCGACCAGCGCGGGCGTGAGCTTGCGATGGCGTCGCCAACCGGGAACAAACGCCAAAAGTGCAAGGCCGAGACAAATTACCACCATCACGCGGTGGAATGTCGCGTCTGCCAAGAACTGCAAGCCCAACAGTGGCAGAGCACCAATGACAAAGGGCATGGCGGCACAATGAATAGCGCAGGTAATTGATGCCGTAACGCCAAGCCAGTCGCGCCACGCACCTAACCTGATGCTGTTGGAATCTTGGCTAATGACAGTGGTCAATGTTGTGAGCGAGCCAATATCAGGCGATTGCGTTTTCATGTTCAGTATTCCATGCGGTGATTATGTGAAGAGCGGTAACCTGCCGGGCTGCTGCGTGCGGAGACGAAAGTATCGATCGGAATTTGCTGCCACACCAAAAGTGGGGGAGCCCAGTCACCCCGAGTTAGAGTGACCGGGCTCATTGCTTCCCCCAAGGCGAAGTGAGGGGAAGCGGTAGTGGGTTACTGAGTAAGGCGATGTTCTTGCCTCTGCATGAAGGTGAGTCATTCAGTTGAGACAATGCCGGCCCAATCGCGTACAAGTTGTTTCTAGACAAGTCAATCACTAGACCAGTCCTTGTCTCAATTGATTCGATGGCGGGCGGCTTGCCGACCGTAGTAGCGCTTCGCCTGTTTGGCCAAGCGTCGCCACTGCAGCTTCGCTTCGCGCGCGGCGAGCGTGGCGTCTTTGAATTCGTTGATTGTCCTTTGTCGATAACCGATGCCGACTTGCTCGGCGACCCATGATTCGTATTCGCTTATGAACTCGAACAACTGCGCGCATAGTGCGCCAGTCAGTATCAAATCGCCTGCCATGGTTGGTCGAACTCGTGGTGGTAGATCAGTCGGCGTCCAACACGTGTATGTATCGAATTGCGGTTTGCAGAGTTTGGGCTCGAACTGAAATCGACCGAGGAATACGCCGTTGACATCGTTCGAAATGAGCGCGCCGAAACCCCACAACGTTAATTCGTGTTTTGAACTCATCGCAATGCGGTAACGACTGGCACCGTCGACGTCGACCGGCGGGCGGATTCGTTCAAATCCGAAGGCGAGCAGCAAATTTCCTTGGGCGCGGCGCACATCGCAGCCCCAGCACCAGCATTGCTGATTCATTAGCTTCGCTCCTGCTTTGGTGAATCGTGGCGAAGGACCGTCCGCAGTGAGTTGTGCGGGTATATGAAAACGATTGCGCTGCGGCATTACGGTTTTACCACTCCGTCAACTGTTTGCTGTTCGTCGACCGGTGTTGCGCTGGCGACTTCGAATTCTTCCTCATCGTCATCCAAGAGGGGGTTCCAAACCGGAAACGGATCGGATAAGTGCTGCCAAGCTTCGGGGCCTGCGGCCAGTTCTTCGTCGGTTAGAAGGCAAGCGTCGAGCGCTTGCGTGACTGCCGTTTGATCGAGTTCCTGGCCGATGAGCACGAGTTCCTGGCGCCGATCGCCCCAGGGGTCTTGCCAAATATTCTGCACCCACTCCAATGTTTCCGGGTCGTCCGGCCATTGCTCGACGGGCAGGGCATCGAACCAATAGCCGGTGCATTCGATGGTGAGCGAGCAGCCCGCTTGCGACCAGCCGCCGCAGAATTCCATGCGCGGCGCGAGCCAGATGAAGCCCTTGGAGCGAATCAAACCCTTAACGCCTTGTTCGACAAAATCCCAGAGCCGTTGCGGATGAAACGGTCGACGCGCGCGATAGACAAAGCTGCCGATGCCGTACTCTTCGGTTTCGGGCGTGTGTTCGCCGCGCAATTCGCGCGCCCAACCGGCAGAGGCGGCCGCCGTTTCGATGTCGAACAGACCCGTATTGAGGATGTCTTGCGGCGCGATCTGGCTGCGAACAGTACGGATTAATTTTGCTTCCGGGTTGAGTTGCTGAATGATTGCTTCAACGCGTTCGACGTCGGCGAGTGGGGCTGCGTCGGTCTTGTTCAACAAGATTACGTTTGCAAACTCAATCTGGTCGACGAGTAGGTCGACGATCATGCGCTCATCGTCGTCACTCGCACCGATGCCACGTTGCACGAGATCGCGTTGTTCGTCGTAGTCGCGTAGGAAGTTGAGGCAATCGACGACCGTTACCATCGTGTCGAGTCGCGCCATCTCCTCCAGACGGTCCCCGCCGGGTAACTCAAAATGAAAGGTGGCGGCGACTGGCAAGGGTTCGCCGATGCCCGTCGATTCGATCAACAGATAGTCAAAGCGTCCCTCGTCTGCCAGTCGCGCGACTTCCTGCAGCAGGTCTTCGCGGAGCGTGCAACAGATGCAGCCGTTGGTCATTTCGACGAGCGTTTCCTCTGTACGGCTCAGCTCAGTACCGCCATCGCGCACCAACTGGCTGTCGATGTTAATCTCGCTCATGTCATTCACGATTACCGCGACGCGAAGGCCTTCGCGATTTGCGAGAATGTGGTTGAGTAACGTGGTTTTACCCGCACCGAGGAAGCCAGATAGAACTGTGACGGGCAAACGCTTCGATTCTTGATGTTGCTGTATCATGCTCGTTCTTTCAAAAAATCGCATATTGAGGCTCGTCAAGCGCGGAACATGGTTACCGCGCATGACGAGCCAGCGATTAAGTGTTTTGCTTAACCGTAGGTTCCTATTTCTTAGGAGATCACCTTTTTCGACGAATCATTGCCATGCTGGCAACTACTAGCAGCGCGATGGAGGACGGCTCAGGTACAACGGTTGAATCACCTACAGCGAATAAGAATGTACCGCTGGCAGATTTTTCACCGTCGGACGTGTGAGTTGCAGTCACCGTGAATTCCAGTTCATACAGACCGGCACCGACAAAGGCCCAGTTGTAGTTCTCGAACCCGA
>JAUIHO010000347.1 GCA_030432035.1 Phycisphaerae bacterium | reverse complement strand
TGCCCCGCTCGGTGGTCGTGGTGGATCGCTTCACCAAGTATCGGGAGGAATCAGAATTCGAGGCCCGTTATTTTGGCTACAACTGGGATGGGCAGGCTCGTCTGAGTGCTTCGGCCGACGGCTTCACGATCTGGGGCACTCCGCAGGTCGATGAAACCTCGTGCTATCCGTGGGCGATTAAATACATGTACGACGTCAGCGGCGATATTAACTTCCTCGCCGATCATTATGACGAAGTCTACGAAGCAGGCCTCGCATCGAGTCAGGATAGCACGATCGACAATCGCTTGCGGTATGAAGAGTCGGTCGATCTCGTCTATTCGATGAACTTGTGGGAAGACTCGTTTGACGTGTTCAACTACTCCAACGCCTCGGTGATTCGCGGATTGGAAGACGCCGCCAAGATCGCCGATGCGCTCGATCAGAACATTTGCCCAGGTGGTCCCGGTCAATGCGGTTATCACACGGATAAGGCATTATTTGAGTCGCGCGCAACGGCGATTCGCGGCGGCCTCGATGCACGCCTCGATTGGAACGGAGAAAACACCGACATCTCGCAGTTGGGTATTACCTATCCGTTCGAGATTTACCCGGTCGGCCACCCGCGCGTCGAGTTGATCATGGACCGCATCAATGGTGTTGCGAACGATACGTTTGGAAACAACCAACCGTTGGTGAACTTCAATGCGGAATGGATGGATCTGATCAACCGCTATTGGGGCGATGGCTATTGGAACAATCCCGGCGCACCGAATGCGAATGCCAGCCCGTGGTTCCTGACGACGATGTGGTACGGCACTTACTATGCGTTCCGCCAAGACATCAATCCGGGTAAGGCGGATATCGACAACCATCGCTATCGCATTGAACTGTTACTCGATCGTTTGGGGCCGATGGGCTTCGGGGCCGAGCAAATCTCACCCAGCAACAGCCTGCAGTATCCAATCGCGCCCGACTTTGTGTTGCAAACCGCGTGGCCCAATGCGTGGGAATCGATGTCGTTTTTCGTGGACGTGATGATGCACTTCCTCGATTACACGCCGGATGCGCCGAACAACACCTTGCGCATCGAACCCAAGTTGCCGACCGGCTGGGAGACTATGTCGTTTATGGGCGTTGAGCTTGGCAGTCATAAGGTGGATATCACTTGCACCGAAGCGCCAGGCCTGCATAGCAACGCGTTCACCAATATAAATGGTGGTGCGTTTAACTACGACACGGCGATTCGCATTCCAGCCGGTGCGAACTTACTCGGCGCTTACCAAGACGATACGTCGGGCTGTGCCGCGCTGGCGTCGGCCAACTACGACGCGGTGACTGGCCGCGTGACGGTGAACGGTGCCGTCGATCCGGCGCAAGGCGCGACGACGACGGTGAACGTGGTGTTCGGTTTGGCGGGCGATATCGATAACAACGTCGCGGTCGAGTTGGCCGACATCGCGCCGTTCGTCGATGCATTGTTAAACGGAACCTCGGATTGCGAAACGTTGCTACGCGCCGACATGAATGACGACGGCAATCTTGACGGTGCCGATGTGCAGGGGTTTACCATGGCGTTGGTGCCGTAATCGGGACGGCGAAACGCTAACGCGAATATCGACAGCGATCGCGTTGGTATTCACGCTGTTGCGAAGAGATTAATTCCTACCATGGAGGGGGGAGTGGTCCTGTCCGTACGATTGCGTGCGGACAGGATTTTTCGTTTACGGTCGATTGCGCGATAGCCATCTCACGACGAGCATCGCCTTTGACCGCCGTTTTGAACCGACGCCAGAGATGTGATCGTGGACTTATTATGCGGATTCTACACTACCGATTCGTCGGGCGAACCTTGTCTTTGTAGGTATCGGCGGCGGCGCGGACGAGTTCGTGCGTGTCGCGGGTGAGGGCGTTGGCCCATTCGGCGTCGGCGAAATCGGGGTGCTCGATGATGACGTGGGCGACGTACAACCGAGCCCACCATTGCGGGCTTCGCGCGAGATTACCGAGTTCTTTCTTAACATCCGGATCGACGTAGGCGCGTTCGACGAAACCAAATCGGCGTTGCCAAATCAAATCCGCGACGATGTGTTCCGTCCACAGAATCGGCTTCATGGCGGCGGGTTCGCGCAGGTCGTAGGCACGCATCATCGTTAGTACGGCCAAGCCTGCATCGCTTTGATACATGTGTTCGACCAATGAGAATTGCGGGGCTTCGCCTTTGGCAAGCTCCGCTTTGATCAGCGGGAGGTAATGACCGAAGTAAGGCTTGCGCGCCGCCGACCGATCTTCGAATTGAATCAACCACTCGCGCGCCATGGCCCGCACGCGTTCGTCCTTGTTATC
>JAUIHO010000162.1 GCA_030432035.1 Phycisphaerae bacterium | reverse complement strand
GGGCCACGGCTCACCAGTGGGATTTTTCTACGCCGGAGCGTCACATGCTGATCGGCGTTCAGCACGGCTCGCTAGCGGTTTCGATCATTTCATCGAAGGATTTGGAATCGATTGATTCATTTGTGTGGCAGGCGAAAATTTGGGGTTCGTCCTTTTATATCGAAAACAAACAGTTCGTGCTTGTCGTTCGTCAAAAGCGGGGTAGTCCGCCGCCACCGCTAGCAGGCCCGTGTACCGTCGATGCGACCGTTCGCTTGTGGCAGATCGGGGTATTGGCTTCGATCTATCCGCTGGTAATGCTATTGGTGTTATGGCGGCGCAAGCGTTTTCTAACGTGCAACCCCATCGCCTGCCGCAATTGCTTCTACGACCTCACCGGCAACGAATCGGGCGCGTGCCCCGAATGCGGCAGCGCCATCCCTACGGACACGGCAGCGCAATCAACGGCGTAATGATGTTCACGTCGTCGATATCCACATCGCCGTCGCGATCGAGGTCGAAGATCAACCCCGTGCCCGTCGAGCCGTAGTCGTTCTGCATCGTCGCAAAGTCGGCCATATCCAAATCGTTATCGAATTGCACATCGCCATCGCACGACGCCAGCCCGCCGACGATCAACGTGTATGGCGCGCCGCATCCGGGCAACTCACCCACGCCTGCCGGTTGCACGCCGATCCAATACGTGCCGGCGGTAAAGAACCCGCTGAACGACACCGGCTCGCACGGGCGCACCAACTCTTCAAAGACGGTCACGCCCGGGCAACCGATGGAACTATCCACCACGCTCAAGACCATCGTGCCTTCGGCGATAAGTTGCACGCCAAGTTGATCGAAATTCGCGAGCGTCACTTCAAACCAATCTTCGTCGCCGACATTCTGACCGTTCAGCGAATAGATGCCCGTCGTACCGCAGATGGTCTGGCCCAAACTGACCGGCGAAAAGGTTGGCGGTGCCGTGGAACATCCGCGGTTGACCATGTCTTCATAATTCGTGAAACACGGCAGCTCGTTTTCGGGGACGCCGTTATCCGGGCAGGGGATCACGCACGGGCACGTTAGGCACGGCTCGCCGGTGCCCAGCCAATTCCCGCCCAATTCGTCGCAACCATCTTCGTCGATAAACAAACATTCAAGTACCTCAAAACAACACGCCCCGCGCGGTTGACCGCATGCAGCCGACAATGTCGCGCACGTCGCGCCGGGTTCGAATCGTTGATTCGTGCCCACGCAGTTTTCGATGGACACGTTGCTTTCGCATGTTCCGGTCGCATCATCGCAACACGCGCCCGTCGCGCCGCCGATAAAGCCGTTGAGGCACAACGCGAAGTCGTTCGAGTTGATAAACGTTTGCCCGAGTTGATCGATCACTTGAATTGATCGATTGTCACCATCCGGCGATTCGATCCACAGGAAATAGCAGTTCGGTATGCCGAATCCAAGGACCGACACCCAACCTTGCGTGGCGATGCAGGGCTCGGGCAGGTCAACGTCATACGTGTTGAGTTCGGCGTTGAGTAACGTAAAGCCCGTCGCCGTGCGCGTGGCGACCACGCTATGTTGGCACAACACGGCTCCCGGCGCACCGGCTTCATCGGCATAGAACGTCACCAAAAACGACGGGTCGGATTCGACGCATTCGATAAAGCCGTTGCCCATCGGCTGTAAGTCAAAACCGAAAAATCGCAGACTGGTAATCGGCCCGGGCACACCGCTGAAGTTCTCGACTATCTGAAAACCGCTGCCTGCTTCGGAGGTAAACGCCGACGGTTCAAAGATGATGTCAGCGACTTGCTGCGTAAAGATCGTTCCCGGCGCGCATTCCGGCAATGGCGGACAATCAAAACAAGACGTATCGGGTCCGAGCCAGTTCAGGTCTTCGCTTTCGCAGTCGTCTTGCGTCAGGATGAAACAATCGGAAGCGCCAAAGCAACACGCGCCGGTCGGTTCGCCGCAGAGCGGATCGATAAACTGACACGCCTGATCGATCTCGAACCGCAGCAACGGGTCGCAATCCGCTTTGAGCACGCCATCCAAACAGCCCGCACCCAAACCTTGCGAATCGTCGCAACATGCACCGACTTCGGCACCACATGGCGGGTTGAGATTCTCGCACATCATATCGGCGACAAAGCGTTGGCCTGAGCTGCGACAATCGAGAATATCCACGTCATTCACGCACGACTGTGTGGCTTCATCGCAACAAGCGCCCGTCACGCCGCCGAGCGTGCCTTGCAAACACACGGCGTGGTCAAAACTTGGCGCGACATCCGTGCAGCCGACGCAAACAGAGAAGTCGTCGCCAAACGTACCGGGCGGGTCGGTCCACAAAAACCAGCAACTGCTGCTGCCGAAACCGACGATCGATACAAAGCCATTGGTGATCGTGCAGGGTGACGGCAGCGTGGCTTCGTAAACATTCAATTCCGCGCCGGTGCCGCCGACGATATTCGCACCGTCATACCGAAGATTGGTCGGCGTGCGCGTTGCCGTGACGGTGTACGTGCAGACGGCGGGGCCGGGGCGGTTGCTCAGGTTCGGGTGAAACGAAATCTCAAACGTGTTGTCGAACTCTTCGCACTCTTCCCACATGCCGTTGGGTAGCAGGTCCAAATCAAAGCCGTACCACGTGAGCGCGACCACGCTGCCACCGACGCCGCCAAAGTTCTCGAAGCGTTGAATGCCTGCGGCAAACTCCGACGTGCCCGCGCCTGCAGAACCGAATGGCGCGCTGGGTGGCTGACCGAAGATCGTATCGGTGGGGCATTCCGGCACCGGCGGACAATCGGCACAAAGCGTATCCGGCCCAAGCCAGGTCAAACCCTCAGTGGTGCACGCGTTCTCTTCAAGCTGTAAACAACCGACGCCGAAACAACACGCGCCGACCGGCGCGCCGCCGCGCGGTCCACTGCCAAGGTCGCGGTCGGATGCTTGAAGGGCGAAGCCTTCGGCAGGTTGAGGCTCAACTATTTGAGGCGTATGGGAAAACTCAACTGAGCCAAGAGAGACAGATTCTTGTGCCAGTGCTCGTTGATGAGCGAAAGATGTAAATAGACAAATTGCGGCAATGCCGACCGGCGGCAGTCGTCGAAGGGGTAGCATGGGTGGTGCTCCTGAAAACGCGTTTTATTCATGCTAACAACCTCGAATAACAAAAAGAACCCTTGCATGTCTGAAAATTCATTGCATTTTGCAGTTTGTCTGGATAGGGTAAGAGCCTCTGGGTGGTGTGATATTGAATAGCTCGCGCTCGCAGAATCAGCCATGTTGATTTTGCCCGCTAGCGGTGCGCGAAAGTAACCTGCGAAAAGGGAGTCGCATCACATGCCCCGTTGTTTGCCTACACGTTTCATGTTCTGCAGCATGGCGATTTGTTCTTCCGCATTCGCGGCCGGAACCGTCAATCTCAATTTGTTATCTCCGCAAGATGGGCAAACACTCGCGCCCGGCCAACTCGTTCAATGGCGCATCGAAGCCGAAGTCAGCACCGGCGACAACGCGGGCTTAGCATTGATCTTGGTTAACCTCGAACAGTCACCGTTGAACGCGGCGCTGATCGATATCCCCTTGGCCGATGGCGTGCCGCCGCAACTGGCAGCCTTCGACGCACCCGCCGGTTTCGCTAACAACCCAATCGGCTATCGCGGCCTGCGCGTCGGGCCGGTCGGTGCCCGCAATCTCGAACAGATCGGCGGCGCGCAAAACACGTTCGGCGTCGCTGCCGCAACCATGGGGCAGGATATCGACGTCGATCCCGGCCTGGGCCAAAGCGGCCCGCTCTTGATCGCCGAAGGATCCTTCCGCGCACCGTTCGTTGAGGGCGGTTATCAATTCAACTTGGCCGACCCGTTGGCCAACACGCTCGTCACTGTTAATTCGCCACCGATGCAATCGCCGACCGAATCGGCATTTGCCTTGTTCGGCTCGAGCAGCTTTAGTTTCTCGGTCGATCCCGCCTTGTCGATCTCCGGGGATATGAATTGCGACGGCGTTGTTAACAGCGATGATGCCGATGCTTTCGCGTTGGCTGCTGTGGCGCCAACGGAATATCAAGCGACGTATCCCGATTGCAACGCCGACGAAGGAGACGTCAATAACGACGGCCTGCTCGACGGTCGCGATATTCAAGGCTTCGTGCAATGCCTGATCGCGGGCAGTTGTCCGTAAGCCGTTGCACCAACTTCGAATAATTGATCGCATGCGTCGCGCCGAGTGCCGGACGCGTTACCACCCAAATCGAATCGACGTTCAGTGCGCTGCGGCGTTCCCAATGCCAAACGCATATGACGAAACGATTCAGCCAGGAGAGAGGAACAAACATGAGAACGACAAACCCTGAACGTCAAATCGCGGCATGTTGTTGTGCCGCCTTTGTTATGGCCATCATGGCCGCGCCCGCAATCGCCGGTGACCCCGTCCCCGGTGCTTGCTGCTTTCAAGGCAACTGCACCGACATTCCGCAGAGTTTCTGCGTTGCAACCGGCGGCACGTTCTTGGGCGAGGGCACGACTTGCGAAGAAAACGCCGGCGAATGCACCATTGGCGCATGCTGCTTGCCGTCGGGCTGTACGCAATTGCAACAGATTGACTGCGGCCTGATGAACGGCTCGTCGTTCGCGCCCGGCACCGAATGCGGCGAAGGGTCGTGCGGTGCTTGCTGCTTGCCCGAAGGCGACTGCTTCGTGACCGATCAGGCAGGCTGCCTCAATACCGACGGCGCGATCTACAACCCAGACGAACTCTGCGAAGGCGAAGTCTGCGGCCCGCCGCCGACGGGTGCCTGTTGCGGCAAGTCGGGTTGCGTCGAGAACCAATCCGAAGCCGACTGCGTAAACGGCGGCGGCATCTGGGCCGGTCCCAACAGCGATTGCACCAGCAACGAAACGATTTGCGACGTCGGCGAATGTTGTCTCGGTACGACTTGTGTAAACGAGATCGAAGTCAACTGCGTCAATCAAGGCGGCACGTTTACTGCCGGTGTGTTCTGCGGCGGCGAGTCCTGCCCCGAACCGATCGGCGCGTGCTGCGGTGAATCCAACTGCGTCGAAACCACCGAAGCCATTTGCTTGATGGGGCAAGACCGCGAATGGCTCGGCCCCGATACGACTTGCGAACCCGATTGCACGCCGCCGCCCGATCCGACGGGCGCGTGCTGCTTGCCCGAGTCCGGTTGTCTCGATGGCTTTACCTCCGCCGATTGTTCGAGCAACGGCGGCGTCTATCTCGGCGATAACACGATGTGCGAAGGCAACCCCGGTTGCGATGTCGGTGCGTGTTGCCGCGGAGCGGTGTGCGTTGAAGATTCCGCCAGCGGTTGCAGCAGCGTCGGGGGCGAGTTCCTCGGCGTTGGCACCACGTGCACACCCGACCCATGCGGCGGCGGCCCGGTGACCGGCGCGTGTTGTCGCGCCACCGGCATCTGCGAAGACGCCGTGCTCGATACCAACTGCGCCAACCCCGGCGATACCTTCCTCGGCGCGGGCAGCACCTGCTCGCCCGGCATCTGCGACGTCGGTGCATGCTGCTCGGCCTCGGCCGGTTGCCAACAACTTTCGGAGAATAACTGTTTGGCCCTTGGCGATTCGGTGTTCTTCGAAGGCGTAGCCTGCGGTGAAAACCCCTGCGCTCCGGGTGCCTGTTGCGCCGGTGCCGATGGCACCTTCTGCGTCGAAAACATCGACCCGTGGAACTGCTTGCCATCGCAGGGCCGCACCTTTGTGGGGGCTGGAAGCTCTTGCGCGGAAGATCCGTGCGCCCCGCCCTGTGCAACCTGCCCCGGCGATACCAACGGCGACGGCATACGCAATGGCGGCGACATGCAATCCATGGTCGATTGCCTCGTCGCCTCCGGCGGCGGTGCCCCGACGAGTGGTTGCGAATGCGCCGACATGAACGACGACGACGCGCTCAACGTCGCCGACATCAACCTCGTCGTCGATGCGCTGTTGCTCAGCACCGGCCCGTGCCCATAACAATCGTGCCAGCGCTGCGACACGCTTAGCGCTGAAACGAACGAGTAAAACCGAAAAACCCTGCGCCACTGATACAGCGGCGCGGGGTTTATTATTTATCGACATTCATGCGACATGCGTCAAAACCCATCATGCACCCGCATACTCCGCATACGTCTTCGCCGTTTCCCATACGCGCACCTTGCGCAGCTTCGCCGCGCCGAATTGATTGGCCAGCTTGTCCCAAATCACCATCGTGATGTTTTCGACCGACGGATTCAGCTCGGCAAACTCGGGCACGTCGGCGTTCAGGTGTTTGTGATCCAGAACGTCGATCACGCAGCGCTTGGTGATGGCCTCGAACTCGGGCAGGGCGATCACCCGCCCGGCGGCATCCATCTCGGCGCGGCCGACCGTGACCTCCACGCGATAGTTATGACCGTGCCCGTTGAGGTTGTTGCACTTGCCAAAATATCGACGATTGTCTTCATCGCTCATGCCATTGACATGCAGACGATGCGAGGCGGAAAACTCAAACGTTTGCGTGACTTCGATCATATCAGCTCGATCTTTCTGAATCGCGTAAGAGAGGTAGGGCGTCGTCCACAGTTGCAACCCCACGACCGCCCACTCGGCCTTCTCGCGCAACGTGGTCCATAGCTGCCGCATCAATGCTTCGCCCGTCAGGTTCACGCCCGACTGACGCAGCAACGTCGCCGTCGCCGGTAGCGCCGTCTGTCGCAACAACTGGTCGAGCAGTTGAATATTCACGAGATAGCCGGTCGTGTCGTCGGGCGTGCCTTCGACCGAGATTTGCAACACGAGGTAAGGGGCAATCCCCACGGCCGACGGCCATCCGCCCCACGAATTGCTGATCGGATGCGCCCGCGCAAAGCCATCTTCTCCATGCGCCGCCGTCGCCCAGTCGCGGTCGATCGAAAACCGAATCTCCCGCGTCAAAACGACGGATCGTGCTGGCCGTTTAGCTTGCGACGCATCTCGGGTGCGTTGCGTGTTTGAAGTTGCTCCCATACAGCAGAGTGTAGCACCCACGCCCCGCGCGTGCAGCCCGACCAATAATCAACGCTGCAATTCCATAAGGGATCCTACCGCCGCAGCGCGATTGGTCGGTCGACTGGCAGTACATCCGAGTGGATGGTGGCGAAGGCGATAGTCGATGGTCCGCTCACGGCTCCGTCGCTGCCGCGCGCTCGCACCAGCCAGCCGACGCGCACGTTCGTCGCAAACCCGCTCAGCGTGGTTGAAAAATGACCACGGCGCAGGCGGTAGGGGATCGACCCAACTAACACTGCCGGATTGATTGTTCCCGGAGAGCAAACATCATTGTATATATCAAACGCGACTGGCTTTCCCTGTTGCCCGTGCTCGTCGTATATCCAAGACAAGCGAAATGCATCCGCGCCCGCCGCTTCAACCTGCAAGCCCACGACCGGGTTCGGTGCCGTTGCAACCATCGCGCCATCGCTATCGATCGTTACGAGTTTCCGCACGGCGCGATCGGTCGATACGACGCCGCCCGCGCCAACGACGCCAATCCGAAACTCGCTCGCGCGGTCAATGGGTGGCGGAAACATCGGCATGCTGCGAACCACCGTCGCCGACGCATCAGCCCGGCCGACCCAACGCCATTCGCCAAGTCGCACCGGGTCGCGCCGATAAAGCTCATACCCACCGCGCGTCCGCTGCCAAAACCGCCCGCCCGTTAACGCCGTTCCGGCATTGATCGACAGAAACTCGAACCGACCATGCGACGAGCGCAAGCAAAACCGCCCGCGCAGCATCGGTTGCCAATACCTCAACCATTTTCGAAGCGGATTCATATGCGCTAACTCGGCGTCAAAATGTTCAAAGTCGGGTTGGCCGTGTCGTCGACCGTCGGCGTAAGCGTGATGAGCGGCGTCGTGCCGTCGTCGTCCATCACCGTTACAACGCCGGTCGCAATCGCTTGTTGCTGCCGATTGGCAAGCATCGCCCGCGATAATTTGAGGTCGCCATCACGATCGACCGTGGCGCTCAACCGACCGAACAGATAACGCGGATGTGCCGATGCTGTGCCGTCGACGCGCACGGTGTAATGATCGACAGCATCGGGAAGCGTGAAGTCAAAGTGATACACGCCCGGCATGTTCGCGCTGTTGGTTTGCGCTAGTTCAGGATCGTCGCTAGGGCTGGCGTCCCACGTGTCGTCGCTTTGCAGATACTGCCCGTCGCTCTGTCGTTGAATACGCAACAACGCACTAAGCCCAGCGGCGGGGGCTCCGGTTGTGTCGACCAAGATTGCGACGATGCGGCGTGTCGTCCCCTTTGTGGCAAAATCCGTGTTCATCATGCCACCTCCTTTTGCGTGACGTCCAGCCACGGCGCGTCATAAATTATGAGGCTAGCTCCTGCCGTGTCTTCACTGACCGCACCGGCCCGCTCCACCGTCGCCGTTACCAAATCGCCCACTTGCAAGCTATCTGCTGCAATGGTGTAGATCGGAACTTCGACCAACGTTGATGCCGTGTATCCACTACCATCGTCAAAGTTGTGATCGTTGGTCTGCGCTACTCCAAGAGCAGGTATCGTATCGACGCGTTGATAGCTCACTCGCGCGATCAGGCGGGCCGTCGCGTTTGGCGTCGTAAGATTCGATGCGACTGCCGCCAACACTTTGAAAACAATCGGCTCCGTCGTATCCACCCATTGCGGCAACGGTCCGAAGCTAAGCCAGAGCTTCGTCGTTGCCGTGGAGCTAAAAGCCCAGTGGTGCGATCCGTCCGTACCAACCGACAGCGTAGCCGTCGCCCCGAACGATCTGCCGGCTATGCGACGCATCGGGCGACTCGCACCTGCGTATTGAATCCGCTGTTCGGACGATTCAATTGAAATGAGGTCGCTACCGCTACCGACATTCAGCGGCGACGGCACCGGGTTTGGGATTGTTTGGGCTTGACCGGTTAACAACATGAGACGCTGTCCCCAAAGAGTAGATACCAATTACCGCATGAGCTGGCGCGGACTTAACTAGCCGAGAAACTAACGCTAAATGAATGCGGAATCGCCAGAGAACTCGACACGATATTTAATGAGTAGGTTCGTGCATCGTTATGCGTGATGCTAACGACCATTTCCCCGGCACTATCGGCGACCGCCTTCAGATGTTTATCCGTTACCAAGTCTGCGCCGAATTGCGTGCCTGTCGTAATACTCAATCCGCCACTTGGCGCTGTCGCGGTCAAATCGTCCAGCGACGCATCCGACAACCACAACTCTGCCATCCACTTCTGCGCGACCGCTTGTCCACCCGCGTCGGTCAACGCCAGCGTTACGTCGATCACTTCGCCGACCTGCGCGGCAATCGTTTCGGAGATCGTCCACATAGCTGCGGAAATGGATTGCCGTGCATACCCGATCTCCGGCGTGATCGTGGTCTTCCCGTTAAGCGTGACAATTTTTGCAAGCGGCAAGTGGCTCGATACGTCGACCGGATATGCCGCTGCGATTTGTAACGCGCCTTCCGAATCGAGATATGTATAACGCGTGGCATTATCCGGAACGGCCTGCGCCGTCGCGCCGGTAAACCGTCGCCGCACGCCGGCAAGCGTGTAATGACAGGGATACACGCCGACCATCAGGCTGCCTTCGTCCACCACCAACCCTTCGGTCGCCATCGCCAGCCGACGATTTTGCCGTTGCTGCCGCCGGTTGTATTGCACTTCATAGCTGGGCGAACTCGATGGATTTGTGCCCTTTGCGATATACGCCAAGCCAGTGGCCGCATCGATTTGACCGTCGAGCAGGCCAACCTCGGCGTCGCTTGGATATGTTTCATTCGGAATGGTATCACTCATATCGTGGCTCTCCTGATGACGTGCGTATAGCTTGCTGCGCGCTCGGTGAGTTAAGCATCAGACAAAACCGGGTGATGCTTCAACTGAAAGCGACACGACGCCGTCGCTTACCGCAACCGAATCGACGCGATATACGGGCCGCGGCGCGCTATTCGCAACCATCGTGATGGTCTCACCGATCGATGTTGCTCGATGCGCGCCGCGATAAGTTTGGATGGCGAATTGAATGGCCCCGAAATACATCGGTGGCGTGACAAAATCGATCGTGCCCGCCGGCTGCATGTGTTCGACCAGCAGATGCGGGCCGTCCAGATGCCCGTCATCTAGTGCAACATCCAGATGCGCCGACTGCACGTGAAACAAACCGACATGTGTCGGTGCATCGCCCCCATGAGGGTAAAGCGGCAACGGATTATCATTTAACGGTGAGTCCGCTTCGATCTTGCCGGTGCCGAAATCGCTCAGCACATCAAACGTATCGCCAATACTTCTCGCCCGCGAACGCACAATGCCAATGGTCAGAGGTTCCATCACGATTCCCATCTTTTATGAGTTGCGGCTGCTTAGAAAGAAGCGGGTGCCGTAGCCGTTCGGCGTGTTGATAAATCGAACGCGCTCGATATACGGATCGACGCCCGTAGCAGGGCGGTTCGATTCGAATGTGCCAACCGGCCCCAGTAAGCCATGCACCCGCTGCCCGGGCGCTAATCCGGTCTCAAGCCATGGGTATTGCAGCTCCGCCTGTAATCGGCGTTGCATGGCTTGCGTAGCGATTGCACGACCGTCGCGCCGCAATATCGCTTCATCGTCACACAATGCCGAACCATCGGTGTCGAGCCATGACTGATATCTCGCATCATCGCGCACATGCGCGATGCTAGTATTCGCATGAGACGGGCCAGGTGGAGCCAATCGAACCGAAACGCGTTCGTCCGATTCAACGCTCGCTGTCACGCGCACGCGCATTGTCTGATCGACCAATGCATACCAAAGGTTGACATTGCCGATTTCCGGTACCGTCACGTTGAGTAAATTGCTCGCGTTGAACCAGATGCCGCACTCACCGCTCAATACGTCAAAATGATCGCGCAGCGCATACCAGTTGCTTCCATTATCAAAGCTCACATCAACGCGAACGTCATCCGCACCAGCATTCGTCGCTTCAAACATTGGCAGCAGTTGTCGTCGTCGCTGCGTCCAGCGCCCTGCCGCAATCATCGAAAAATCAAACGGAATGTAGCTAGCAAACGGCGCGCTGCGGGCGAATTGCTCGTTCGCATAATCGCCGCCTTCGTTGAGAACCCACCTGCGCGCCACATCGCGATGCATATCAAACAACTGGCCGTCGCGGTGGTATTGCTGAAACCAAGTCTCATCTTGCAACGCAATACCCATCGAATCGATGTCTTCGTCCGACAGCGTGATGCTCTTGGCCGTTGTACGATCGTTCGGTTCGAGATTGTCCAAGCCGGCTTCCGGTAGCCATCCGGGCATGAGTTCCGCTTGAAAATTGTGACGCCGGCGCCCACCGCGAACAATCGTGATGGGCTTGATAACAGAATCATCCCAATAAATGCGTACGTAATCGGCACCGGCGGCCGCGACACGATCGCCATAGCGCGTGGATTTTGGCGTCGCCAGCGGCGCACCGACATCGTTACGCGGCACATCTCGATGCGTCGGCGCAGCACGATCGCTACGAACGGTCCACTCACAAAGGATGACGCCGTTTCGGATCGTAGCTTGCTGGACGATTTGTATTTCGAAGCGTCGAGACCAATCTCGCAAGACGTCGAGGAGGAAGCGATCCTCAATTAACTCGTGGTTGAGTTCGCGCTGTAAAACGCTTCGCAAGGCATCATCATCGCTGATGTGGCTAGCTGCTTTTTGAATCTGCCGGATCAATGCCAATCGATCAAATCCGGCGGAGTCTGACGAATGAAAATAAAGCAGATAGATTAAAGCATCGCCGACTGTCCACGGTACGTTGCTCGGGGCGGTGCCATTGCCGAATACAGGAATTTGTATTGCGCCGTCTTTGTTCGGCGCGACACACAATAATTTGCGTACACGATTCGCCTTTCCCTTTTCGTTGAAACAACAGGCGATTCCGTCGAACGGCTCGGCGACCGCAACACTATCGAATGCGCCGCCACTGATCTCGGCATTGCACGACCGTCGCGTGTAGCATCCGCTGATATACGACTGCTCGCATTTTCCCAACTGTTGCAGCGTATGCTCGAGCGTGAGTTGCAGCCGATCTTCGGCGGTCTGGCCGCGCCCCTTCCGTTCGGTACGGCGGTATTCGCGCTGCTGTGGATAACCATCGAAGACGACCGTCTCATCGAGTGCAATACAAATCCGAATATCGTGATGGTATCGTTGCAGCGCCGTCGTTAGCGACATGTCCGCGTCAATCGCAACGTCCACGACGGCCGCGCTCGCGACCGTCGCCAAACTCCAATCTGCATGAATCACGTTGATATGCGGATCGGGTATGAACTGACCGGTACCCGTGCCCGTTTCGCGCCAAGCACGCAGTTGCGGGGCCCAGCGATGTGGTGTGGTCGGAAGGCTCATGCGTCTTCGTCTTACGGTTCGGGGTTGAATTGCGTGAATTGAATCGTTGCGACCTGGCCGACGTTGTTGCCAATAGTTAAGCGCGGTCCGTCGCGCTCGTACTGCTCGATCAAGCACCCGGTCAGCGTACGGCCAGCGTCATCTTCGATGTCCGCCAAGGTGCGATCGACGACCAAGGTTTCGATGTTCTCTTCCAAGCTGTTTAAGAC
>JAUIHO010000161.1 GCA_030432035.1 Phycisphaerae bacterium | reverse complement strand
CGGTTCTTGTCGATGGCCAGATCGTCGTCGATCTCGCGCACGGGCTTGGCAACGCGTTGTTCGAAAAGATGCACTTTGACGCAAACGGCCAGCCGCTGGCGACAACACCTCACGATCACCATGCCGTTGTTGCGTCGTGGCCTCATCGGCGGCGGCGTCCTGTTCTTCGGTCGAACCTTGGGCGAATTTGGGGCGGTGATGGTCGTCGCCGGCAACACGCCGGGCAAAACCCAGACGATTCCGCTGGCGATCTTCAGCAAGCTAAACGCCATCGAACCGAGCAGCATTTGGCCGCTGGTTGGTGCGTCACTGTTGCTTTCCGTCGTGTTGATCTGGCTAAGCGAGCGACTTTTGCGCGGGCCAAAACGTAAGACTGGCAATGCATCCCATGTCGTCGCAACCGAATGACTCGCTCAATGTCATTGACGTGAAACCGGCTCCACCATCTCGCCCAACGCATCAAATCGGGCCACGCACCGAAACACGCCCTCGCGAAAAGCAAAAACCTGCGCCGAATCAGCCCGCCCTGCAGACACACCGACAATGAGCCGCCGCACCTCCGGCAGAATGACCTTACCCCGCCACCGCGCCAGCCGCTCATCGGCCGAAGACCAATCCGGCGGCGCATCGATATGCGAATGGTAAATGACGACCCGATCCGCCCCGCAGCGATCCACGCACTCGAACAGCCGCACCGTCTCAGCGACGGCCATTTCATACGCTTTCGCCGTCGGTGCCGCCTCCGGCGTCGGGATCCAGACATTCCGGCACGGATAGCACGCGCGGTCGTCGAGATAGCCGCAACATTCGACCGGAGACGCCGCCTCGGCGTGTCGATACACCTGTTGCACCAATTGGGTGGAAATCACGGGCCTCAGGTCCTCAGAAACGCTGATTCGTCGTCTCGCGGGTCGGAATTATCGGTGTCCGTCTGTTGCGTATCATCGTTCGCGGGGTATTCTTAAGGGCTTTCCACATAAAAGCTTCCCGGCAGCGGGCCGATGCCCCGCCGACACGTTCAGGAGTATGTTCCCATGATGCAGTGGCTGCGTCGCAATACCAAGCAAATTATGGTCGTCGTCGTGCTTTTGGCGATGTTTTCATTCGTCGGAGCGCAGGGCTTGTACGCCCTGCTCGCGCCCAATCCGCTTAACGACGTCGCATTCAAGGCGTTCGGGCGGGAATACACGCGCGGCGATCTGCAAGAAGCCCAAATCGCAGGCAACATCCTCGACAATATGGGCTTCGGTTGGAAGCCGACCAACGACCGCGACTTCTCACCGCAGCACTGGTTCCTTCTGATCGAAGAAGCGCGACGCGCCGGCTTGCAGCCGTCGTCGGCGACGATCGAAGAAATGATGTCGCTCGCGGATGAAACCTGGGCCGAGGCCGGTGGCCGTGCCGCGTGGCGCAAACGCGTGGACGCACCGTTGCCGCAGGTGCGCTCTGCCATTGGTTTGAAGGTGATCGAATCGCAAAACGCATCACGCGTGTTGGTGTCGGCTGCACCGTCGGAGCCGGAAGTCCGCAAGTATGTACGCGACACGCAAGACAAGATCACGATCAAGACGGCCGTCTTTGATGCCGCCAACTGGGTGAACGAAGACGAGACGTTTTCTGAAGAACAGATGCAGGCACACTTCGACAAGTATCGCGATGTCTATCCCGACGAAAGCGAAGACGGCTTCGGCTACAAGTTCCCGCGTCGCGTCACGATTCAATACGTCATCGCCGATCCGATGGCCATCGCCGAAGGTATCGAAATCAGCCAGGAAGCCGCGATCGACTATTGGAAGCGCAACAAAAGCAAATACACGAAGCGCGTTCCCGTCGACACGATGGGCCCGGTCGATAGCGAAACGCCGCCGGAAATGAAGCAAGTCACGATGAAGTTCTCCGAAGCGCGCGACGGGGTGCAGCGCGAACTCAAGCAGCAAAAAGCCCTAGGCCTTGCGCGGCGTGCGTTGGACGAACTCTCCGCCAAGATGGGTCGTGCTTGGTTGCAACAGTCCGTCGATGAAGAAACAGGCTTCCGCACCATGCCTGCCGGTGGCGACTCGATCGATGCCATGGAACAAGCCAAGGCCGACATCGAAGCAAAACACGGCATTACGCTGCGCTACGGCACGCTTGAATTGGTCACTGCCGAGCAGATCGCCAACAACCCGTCGCTGGGCCAAGCCCGCCTGCCGGGTGAAGGCGACGTGCCGATGACCATCGCAGAGTTGGCGTTCCGCGTGCCTGGCTTCTTTAAACCCGAAGCCAAAGACGAGACCTCGGCGCGTTTGCAATTGTTCCAAACGCCGAACTCAACGCTCGTCGTGCGCACGCCCGACCCGAAGGGCGGCTTCGAAATTGTGGACGGTCGCATCGCGCAGAAGATGATCGACGGTCGGTTCATTACATTCCGCGTGATTGATGCTCGTGAAGAAAGCGCCCCCGAATCGCTCAATGAAGTGCGCGAAGATGTGCTCGCCGACCTTCGTTTGCAAAGCGCTTACGAACGCATGAACGACGACGCACGCAAGTTTGCCGCCGTCGCGCAAAAGATTGGCGCCGATCGCGCGCTCGCGATGTTTGACGAACTTCGCACCGAACGCGGCATATTCAAACTGGACACGCCCAAAGCATTTGCCCGCCGCACGCCGCAGCAGCTCACTGCCGAACAGCTCGAAGCCGGCGAATCGCCGTTACTCCCCGCCAGCGTGAACAACGTGGGGCGCTCGGAGAAATTCATCGACGAGTGTTTTGCGATGACGACCGAAGGCTGGTCGCCGGAACCGATCAACGTCGACAGCGAAAAGGTTGCCCAAGCGGCCGCCGAAAGCGCAGACGCCGATCCGAAAGTTCAACTGATCGACCTGCCCAAGCAGAAGATTCGAGTTGTCGTTGACTTGCAGAACTATCAGCCCGTCGATGTGGTGGCCTACGAAACGCAACATCGTCAAAACGCATTCAATACCCTGCGCAGCCAACGCATGGCCGTCTTACGCAGCCAATGGTTCGACCCGCAGAACATCACGGCCCGTTGCAATTATGTGGATCTGCAACCGACCAACGAAGAAGACGCGAAGGATGAGGCAGCAAGCTAGCCGCCCATTTATCGTCGCCATCAACGCGACAAATAATCGATCAACAACCGTACGCCGAAGCCGGTCGCCCCAATCGGGCAGATCGGCGTCGGCTTATTGACTGTGGCCGTACCCGCGATATCCAAGTGGGCCCACGGCGTTTTGTCGGTCACGAATTCTTTCAGGAACATCCCCGCCGTAATCGAACCGCCGGGGCGACCACCAATGTTCTTGATATCGGCGTCGATCGATTGCAATTGCTCGCGATATTCCGGCCATAGGGGTAAGCGCCACAAACGTTCATGCGTGCGTTTGCCACAATCCAACAACGCGTCGGCAAGTTTGTCGTCGGGCGACATGAGCCCGGCGCAGTGATGGCCCAGCGCCACTTCCACCGCACCCGTTAGCGTTGCCAAGTCGATCATGGCGGCGGGCTTGTAGGTTTTCTCGCCGTAGTGCAGACAATCGGCCAACACCAACCGCCCTTCGGCGTCGGTGTTTAGCACCTCAATTTGTTTGCCGTTGGATGCCGTGATGATATCGCCGGGACGATAGGCATCGCCCGAGATCATATTTTCCGCCGCGCCGACGATGCCGACGATGCGACGCTTGAGTTTTAAACGCGAGGCGGCCAATAGCGTGCCGATCACCGCCATACCGCCCTGTTTGTCGTACTTCATATCTGGAATGCTGGCGCCGGGCTTAAGCGAATAGCCACCGGTATCGAGTGTTACGGCTTTACCGACCAGCACGACGGGCTTCTGTTTCGCGGTCGCTGCCCCACCCGTATGTTCGAGGATGATCATACGCGGCTTGCTGGCCGAGCCTTTGCCGACAGCCAGAAACGCGCCCATCTTGTCGCGCTGCATCTGTTTGTCGTCGATGATGCGAATCTTCAGGTTGTATTGCTTGGCCAAGGCGCGGCAGCGCGCCGCCAACGATTCGGGATGAACTACGTTGGGCGGTTCGTGACCGAGAAAGCGCGCGATGTTGGCCCCTTCCGCCAACGCTTCACCGTGTGCAGCTTCGGCTTTGGCTTTCTTGAGTTTGCGACCGTCGATCGCGATGGTGACGCGATTGAGATCCTGATCGGGCTTGCCCGGCTCGCTGTGATCGGGGCCGTATTTAAATGACGCGAGCAGAATGCCTTCGGCGAGTTGCCCAACGCCCGATTCGTCGCTGTCGCTCGGCACAGGCATGTCGGTCGTGTGAATCGCGATTTGTGCGACGGCATTCGTGCGACACCACGACACTAGCGTGCCGGCGGCGTTGCGAATCGAGTTGGTCGTCAGCTCGCCCTTGTCGGAAATGCACAACAACACCAATCGCTTGAAACGCGCCTTGCCCGGCAGCACCTGGCTATCGATCGCACCGGCCGTGGCCACGCCGTGGTAGGCGGCCTTCAGTTCGGCAAGGCGTTCGTCCACATCCGTACCGTAGCTGAGACCGCCCGGCACCTGCGGCTTGCCCGATTTGACGACGATCGGCAGCACCAGAGCATCGGCGCGGAGTTTGGCATCAGGCGTTCGGCAGGTGAGGTTCGGCATCTTTAGTTTCATGAGCGACGCGCATCCTTTCGTCGGGTACTCGGCAGCAATGATGTGCTTTCGATAAAGGGTTCTGGAATTGAAGCGGCATAGTAGGCAGCGAGTGCGGTGGCGTAAAGATGTGTTATTCGCCGGTTTTTGTTTTCAGCATCTTTACCACGCGGCTCGCTTCGGCGTAGATCGCCTTGGCCCCCATCGGTTGCGAACCGGCGCTTTTGAGTTGTTGATTCAACGCGTCGATCGACTCGGCGGCAGCTTTGTGCTGATTCAATTGCGCGAACGCCATGGCGCGAAATGCGAGATCGACCGGCTGCAGACGCGTGGCATTTTCGATGTTGCGTTGCAGCGTGCCGCCGATGTTTGGCATGAGGGATTGCGCCAGATCGCCGAGCCCGTTCGCACGGGCTTGTTTCCGCTGATCGGCCAGCGCTGCTTCGATGGCATCGTACGATTTCAAGGCGGCTTGATATTCGCCCTCCCGATACTGTGCTGCTGCCTGCACGCGCATCACTTGCAAATCGTTCGGCGCGAGCTTCAGCGCCGCCACCGCACGTTCCAGCACATCCTTCACCTGATTCGGCTTCGCATTGGCAGACGCCAACACACGCCAGTCTTTCATGCTGTCGCGCCGCGCGTCGCGAACGGCGATCCATGCCGGGTCGCGTTGGCGGGCGATTTGCTCAAACGACTCGTCGCGCTGCCGCAACAGTTCAGATGCCAGCTTCGACCGAATCAGCCCGGTAAACGGGCCGATCATCAAACGCCCCGTGTCGCTCAGGTCGCCCGTTTTTTCGGCATGGTCGAGCAGTTTGGGCACGATTGCTTTTGCCGAAGCAGTCACGTGAGACTTTGATGGGAGTCGCGCGATCCAAGCCGCTCTGTCCGTCACCGACGCGGGTAGGCCGACCGCATCGTTCGCATCCTTCGGCGTAACGGCCCACGGCAGCGTCGCAAGCATATCCGTCATGAGGCCGTTGGCAGGCTCGCCAAATTTTGTCAGCCTTTTTCGCGTGGCGGTAAGTTGCTGGTTCGATGGCGGCGGAAAACCGCTCAGTGCCGCAAAACCGCGTACGAAAATCTCGAACGCTACGTCGTCGTCATCCACCAGCGGCTGCTCATCGGCGTCAACCACGATGATGACGCCTTTATCCTGCTGCGCGTCGAATTCGGGGGATTGAAAGTAGTCGTGATGCTCGGCCACCGACCGCATTAAGGTGTCGGCATCGGATGCCGCGGACTCATCGCTCGCATATACCAGGGCCCACGGCGTGTTGAAGAGGGAGCGACCGTTCCACGGATTCGGCAATTCGGATGGTACCGGCTCGACCTGTAGCGTTGAGCAGCCCAGAAATGGCAGTACACCGCAGAGAGCCGCGAACAAACGTGTGGTAACGTGGTTCACAGTTTCCTCGTTGGCAAGGGTAGCGTGACGCGTTTTATACCGTGCGGCGTGAGGCGCAGCCGCAGGCTTTCCAGCACGTAGGCGGACACGCGCAACGCGTAGTACAACAGCATGAATGGGAACGTCAGGATGGTTTCACCAATCGTCTTTTTCTTTCGGCACAAATCGTTATACACCAAGGCGGCGCAACCGGCGGCAAAAAATAGCATCGGCACGCCCGACCACGGCCAATCCAGCATCAACGCGGGAAATGTAAGCAACATCAGCACAAATGGCATCACGTCCAACCGATGCGGCAATGAATACTTATAAACCAAGCGCGCTGCCGATCGCCCGCCGCGCCATGCCTGTCGCAGAAAGCTACGCCCATTAATCGGGTGATCGTGTTCGATAATGGCCTCGTGAGCCAAGCGAATCTCATGACCGGCGGCGCGCAGATGCAGGTACAACCCTTCTTCGTCGCCACGGCCCGAGACGCTGACGTCGGGCGTGCCCGTGGCCGTCACCGTCGTTGCTGCGCGGTCTTCATCGAAACCGTAGCGCTGCAATAGCGACCGTCGCACGCACATGTTGCCCGCCGTGAGACGGTTGGCGTGGGGCGTACCGTGCACACGATGATTGCCTTTGAGCGTGAGTTCGAAAACGTTTCGCGGCGGCACATCCACGACCATGCCGTTGACGGCCCCCACCTTGTTGTCATCGAATGGCGTCAGGATCGCGCGCAACCATTGTGGTTCGGGGATCGAGTCGCAATCGAGGAAGCACACCAACGGCGCCGTCGTCGCTGCGATGCCGTGATTGCGGCTGGGATTGGCACCGATGTTGCGATCGTTGCGCAGGATATCGATTCGCAAGTTGGGATGATTGGCGGCGAACTGCTGTAACATCGCCTGCGTTTCGTCTGTCGAACCGTCGTCGATCACGACCAATTCGAAATCGGTCATGTCCTGTTCGAGAATGCCTTGCAAACAGCGGCGCGTGACCTCCGGTCGATTGCAAGTGGGAACAACAATGGCGGCACGCGGCGGCACGGGCTTGGCTTTCGGTAAGTGAAACGACAGCAGTTCTCGATGGCGACGATCTTACTCGAAATGGTCGCGAGCGTACTTCAATCTTTGCGTAGCGGCGCTTAGCATGCCAAGCGCATGAGCGATGACGGCCACCGACAACACGACGCGACTCGACCCAATGCGGGCAAACCGCGACGGGTGTTGGTCGTGTTTGAAAAGTTTCCGCCGTTTACGCTGAGCGGTTCGTGGCGACCCTTCTTTTTTGTGAAGCACCTGCCGGAGTTTGGTTACCTTCCGCACGTGATCGGTGCAGAGCCCACTGCCGACGATCCGACGGATGAGAAACTGCTCGACGAATTGGACCCGCGCTGCCGAACCGTTCGGAAATCGCTCTGGGTCGCCCCGCCGCGCGCTTGGGTCGAGAACCTATTTCGCAGAAAGAAGACGCAATCCGCGAATAGCACAAGCCCCGCAACCGTAGCGAACGCGGCCAATGAGCAATCGGTTACAAACACACCTTCTGCCGCGAAAAAAAACGGCGGCAGCTATCAGGATACGCGGCGTTTCAAGCTGTACTGGGCATTCGTCTGGCGGTTGTATTGGTACCTCGATTGGGGCGGCCCCGCCGTTTGTTCCGGTCTGTGGGCGGCCCTGCGGCGTCGGTTTGATTTGATTTGGGTGTCCGGCCCGCACTCGCGCAATCTGTTCGCCGCGTATTGGCTTTCTGTCTTGCTGCGCAAACCGTTGATCGTCGATCTGCGCGACCCGTGGACGTACGGAAGCCTTTGGACGCCCAAGACGGAGAACGTTGCCAACGCCGAAAAACGCTGGGCGCGGCGTATATTGAAACGTGCTCGACGCATCGTGTTCACCAGCCCGCTCACACGGGCAGAAATGGCCGCGCGCTTTCCGGAAGTGCCGCCCGCACGCATGACGACGATCACCAACGGTTTCGCCAAATCGACCGTCGAGCCGATGCGTTCGATGGAAAAAGACAAGTGCCTATTTCGATACGTCGGCTCGCTCAACGCTCGGCGACGCCCCGATGTCTTGCTGCAGGCGTTTGCACACTTGCGCGCCAACCATCCCGAATTCGCTGCGTCGGCGCAGCTCGAATTCATTGGCGGCATGGCGGGTCATGCGGCGCGCATCGCCGACTACGAATTGCGCGACGTGGTGACAGACGTCGGACGCGTGTCGCATGCCGACAGCGTGCGGATGATTGCCGGTGCCGATGTGAACATCTTGCTGCAAACGATCACCGAAGGTCAGGACGTGGTATCGGGCAAAGCGTTTGAGTATCTGGCGGCGCGCAAGCCGATTCTGGCGGTAGTGGCTCCCGAAGGTGGCGACGCTTGGCTAGTGGAAAAAACCGGAGCGGGCGTGGTTGCGGCGTTCGATGATGTCGCCGCCGTCGCGGCCGCGATGCAGCGCTGTTGGCAGACATGGCGCGATGATGATACGACGTACGAATTGTCCGATGCGGATTTGGAACCGTACTCGCGCCGCAGCCTTACAGCCGAGTTGGCGACGTTGTTTGATGAGGTGTTGAACGAGACAGGCCGAAACATGCGTTAACCAGTTGCTCACGTTGATGGCAAGCAAGTGCCTTTGATTTGGGTGCCCCTGCCCCTCTGGGGCTGCCCCCCCCCCCCCGAAAACACAATCTAACCAATCCCGTAGAATCCCTTCGACATGAGCAAGTTTGGCTACAGCATCGAAGAAGAGCGCCGCGGGTATTTCGCCGGTATCGGCCTGTTCAACCGGCAGGAATACTTCGCCGCGCACGACGAGTGGGAAGAAATCTGGAGCTTGGTGCAGGATCGCCGCCGCGAACAGTACTATCGCGCCATCATCAAAGGTGCCGTCACGCTCGTTCTCTTGCAAAGCGGCCGCGCCGTCGGCACGCGACAGGTCTTCGTCGACTGCGTGGAGCAATTCGACGGCCTGCCGAATGTTTTCATGGGCCTCGACATACCGCAGCACATCGAGAACCTACGACGAGCCATCACGCCGGCGCGCGAAGACCTTGAGACGCGTAGCGTTCGAATCGACCTCAGTCGTTTGTTTAAGATGCGATTGCTATACAATCCGTTTTTCGACTCGCGCCATGGCGAAGGTGCCGATGGTCGCGACTAAGCAGATACAATCGCCCAAAGGCACGTGTTGATGGCTCCCACCGGACCGAACAAGAATTCTTCATGGCCAAGGTCCATTCAATGCCGACGCAAATTATGGTATATTCCCCATCATGAGCTCCACTGTCGCTCCATCGCCGCGCGTGATCGAAACGCTCCAGCAATACTGGGGCTACGATTCGCTGCGCCCGCTGCAACACGACGCCATTCGTGCCGGTATTGAAGGCCGCGACTCGCTCGTCGTCTTGCCGACCGGCGGTGGTAAGTCGCTCTGCTATCAACTACCGGCTGTTGTTGAAGATCGCACCGACCTCGTCATCAGCCCGTTGATCGCGTTGATGAAGGACCAGGTCGATAGCCTGCGCGCCAACGGCGTGCCTGCCGCCGCCGTGTATGGCGGCATCCCGATTCCCGAGATGCGCAAAATCGCCGCCGATTTGCATGCGGGCAAGTTGCGACTCCTGTTTACCGCCCCCGAGCGCGTTTTGAGTACGCGTTTCGTCAACACCGTGCGGGAAGCCAATATTCGCGCGATCGCCATTGACGAAGCGCACTGCATCAGCCATTGGGGGCACGACTTCCGCCCTGAATATCGACGTCTGTCTGAATTGAAACATTTCTTCCCTAAAGCCTCGCGACATGCCTTTACCGCCACGGCAACCGAACAGGTGCGCAGCGACATCGTTCGGCAACTCGACCTTACCGCCCCCGTCACGCTCGTGGGCTCGTTTGACCGGCCCAACCTGACGTATCGCGTTGTGCCGCGGCGCAACAAGATCGATCAGGTTGCCGACATCCTACGTCGCCACGAGACCGGCGCCGTTATCATCTACTGTTTAAGCCGCAAAGACACGGAGGAGATGGCCGCGACGCTGAAGGCGCTGGGGTTTAACGCCGCCCACTACCACGCGGGGCTCGACCCGGCCAAGCGCCAACGCACGCAAGACAACTTCGCGCGCGAACGCGTCAACATCATCTGCGCGACTGTCGCATTTGGCATGGGCATCGACCGCAGCGACGTGCGTGCCGTGATTCACGCGACCATGCCCAAGTCGGTCGAACACTATCAGCAAGAAGCCGGTCGTGCCGGTCGCGACGGCCTGCCCGCAGAATGCGTGTTGTTATATTCCGGGTCCGACGTGATGCTATGGGAAGACCTCATTCAGAAGTCCGCCGACGATGCGGATTTCGTGGTCGATCCGACGATCATCAAGGCTATGTTCGCCATGTTGCGGCAGATGCAGGCGTATGCGACGAGCATGGGTTGTCGCCACGCCGCGTTGGTCGAACACTTCGGGCAGGAACTCGGCAAAGACAACTGTGCGGCATGCGATACGTGCCTCGGTGAAGTGGGCGACATCGAAGATTGCACCGTTCTGGCGCAGAAGGTTCTTTCGTGCGTCGCGCGCTTGGAAGAGCGCTTCGGCGTCGGGCAAATCGTCGATGTATTGCAAGGTGCCAACACCGAACGCATTCGCCAGTTCAATCACGATCAACTGAGTACATACGGTCTGTTGGCGGACATGAATAAGGACGATATTCGCAAACGCGTGCACGACTTGCTCGATCAAGGCCTGTTGATTCGCAAGGAAGTCGAGAGCGGTGCGAAGAGTTGGTCGGCCATCGGTTTGAATGGCGCGTCGTGGGATGTGATGCGCGGCAAGCGAAACGTGCATCTGCGCAAACTCGAATCGCAGTCGGTGCGAAGCCATGCAAGCGACGCCGACCCGTGGGCGGGCGTCGATCGCGAATGCGCCGAAGCCTTGCGGCAGTTGCGCACCGAACTGGCCGAGGAAGAAAACACCGCCGCGTTTATCATCATGCACGATGCCACGCTGCGCGATTTGGCGAAACACAAACCCGTCACGCGCGCTCAACTGCTCGGCATTCAGGGCATCGGCAAGGCCAAGGCCAATCGCTTTGGCGACCGTATCATGACGGTCATTCAGCGCTTTCGCGATCCAAACGATACGGTCGTTGACGACACGCCGCCGCGACCGTCGCGTTCGCGTTTTCAAAGTACGAAGACGGTCACCGCCGCGAAGGCGAAAGCGTTTGAGATGTTTGCCGATGGTGCGGCATTGGAGGAAGTCGCGGCGTCGATCAGTCGCGCGGCATCGACGACATCGGGCTATCTCGCCGAATACATCGCTTTGAAGCAACCCGATAGTATTTCGGCTTGGGTGGATGATGAAACGTATGAGCGCGTGGCCGCCGCCTTCGATGAACACGGCAGCCGCCGGTTGAAGATCGTGCACGAAGCGCTGAATGGTGAAGTGTCGTACGACGTGCTGAAGATCGTGGCGGCGTTTTGGGAGGGGTTGGAGAAGGATGAGTAAAGCTCATTCAATTCGGTTAGAACAATCCCCAAAAACCCTACAACTCCCCCGCCTCTTACGGTATACTGCTAACCTCTCACCCGTCGGACCCTGGAGTGGGGCCGAATAAACGTTCGTCAATCTAAGGGAAGCATCATGACTTGTTTGTCGGTCCGCCGAATCAGCGCCCTCACTGCGTTTGTTATTGCCACGTGCAGCCTTACCGTTTCCGCGAATAACATCGCGTCGCTGCAAACCGCCCTCGGGCTGACCGATTGCGACGTCGTTACCATCGACGCACCCGTCGGCTTGCCCGATGACACGACCGTGCAGGTTGAGATTGCCGGAAGTCTGCGAACGCTATCGCTTACCAAACGCAGCCTGCGTTCGGTCGATTTTGAATACATCGAATACGACGCCGCCGGTGTCGAACATCGCCCCGCCGCGCCGGCCGCACGAACCTATCGCGGTGTTGCCGACGGCGACGAATCAAACATTGCCGCGGTTAGTCTGATGGAAGACGGCATCGAAGGCATGGTGCGACTTGCCGACGGCGAGTTGTACTTCATTCAACCCGCCTCGCGCTACGCCGCCGGCTTCGCGCCGAATCAATACGTCGTCTATCGCCGCAGCGATTTGATCGACCCACGCACCTGCCCCGTCGGTGACGATCGACCGACAAACCTAATCGGCGCACCGCGCGGCGGCGGCGTGGGCCAATGCGAGTTGGGCAACGCGCGCATCGCGCTGGTGGCCGATGCCGCCTTCACGGCATTCCACGGCGGCAGCACAATGGCCGCGGCTGAGTCGATCATGAACGCGGTCACGGCGATCTACGAAAGCGAACTCAACATCACCTACACGATCGTGCAGTTCATCTCGAATGCGGCCAACCCGTATGCACTCGTTCCGACTGGCGGCGGCGAGGTTTCTTACTCAGCCATGTTGAACAGCTTTGACAGTTGGTATCGCGGCGTACACGGCAGTGTGAATCGAAACTTTGCCCACTTGCTTTCGCGCGAAAACTTTCAGAGTACGGTCATCGGCTGGGCAGGCGTCGGTACCGTTTGTACGAGCAACGGTGGCTCGGGTGTGGACCAAATGACCTATGCCCTTGCGACCAATGCGGCAACGTTGGCACACGAGATCGGTCATAACTGGGGCGCGACGCACTGTAGCGGCGGCGATTGCGACATCATGGCTGCATCGGTTTGCGTCAATTGCCCGATACAACCGTCGACGTTCGGCACGCAGGCTTCGACGCAAATCCTGGGCGGCTTCAATCAGGGCTGCGTCGATCGCCCCG
>JAUIHO010000160.1 GCA_030432035.1 Phycisphaerae bacterium | reverse complement strand
CGGCGAACAAGTAGACGAATCAAAACTTAAGGCCGGCGATGAACTGCGTTTGGGGCCGATTGTTTTTTATGTGCAAATCGATGGTGAGCCGGCAGACCTAAAACCGCCCGCACCCAAGGCGCCGGAGAAGAAGGCCGACGAAAAGCCCGCAGCCAAGAAGGCAGCCGCACAACAGCAAACCGCGGCACCGGCCAAAGTCGATGACGACGACGATATCGATATCGACGACCTCGATGATTTGGATATCGATGACTTGAGCGATCTCGACCTTGACGATGAATTCGACATGGATGACGAGCTTGAGGAAATCGACGATCTCGAAGAGATCGACGACGACGAAGTGATCAGTTAATTCGGCCGGAAGCTCGCACGTTACGATATCGGTCGTAGCACGATAATTCTCAGCTAAGCACCTCAATCAATCAGCCCGACTTTCTTCATAGCATTGCCGCGCGCGATTCGCGCCGCAGCCTAAGAAGGGAGTCGTTCGATGTCTCAAAACCCGCAAGACGATTTCAACACCGAACAGCCCGACGCGATTTTCAGCAGCATACTTGCTGAATGTCCGGAGCTATGGGACGTCGTCGAACGCTTCGCCCGCGAACTGCCGAGCAAGATCGACGAACTCGAACAGACTGCCCGTAACGGTGGTGCCGAGGCGTTGCATGCACATCTAACGCAACTGATCGAGCAAGGTCAGAAGTTCGGCTACCCCGCCCTGTCGCACGAAGCCGCGCGGATCGAAGCCGCCGGCGCCGACCAGATGTTGGACGATCTGGAATACAAGCTCCGCGAAATGCGCCTACTCGCCGACCAAATTCGCGCGGGCATTACCCAAGAACCGGCAGAGTAGAAATTCGTGTCGTTGAACGTGGTATGACGCCGTCGGCGATATGAACTTCTCGAGATGGTTGGTTTTCGATAAAACGCAGTCGTGTGATGGATCACACCGTGATTCACACTAAACCAATCACCAAATCTCTAAATCACCCAATCACAAAATACCCATCATTCCCCAACGCCGATTGCGCTCGCCGCCGCGTAGTGTTGGGTATGCGTGATCGATAATTCGAATCGCGTGATGCCGAGTTCGTCGGCCAGCTTCTGACAGTGGCCGCTGAGCGTTAGGTGCGGTCGCCCCGCGCGGTCGTTCAGAATTTCCATATCTGTCCAAGCGATTTCGCCGCGCCAGCCCGTTCCCAACACCTTGAGAATCGCTTCCTTCGCCGCCCACCGCCCAGCGATGTTCGGTACGGGGTTTTTGCGTCGCTCGCAGTATGCCCGCTCCGCCGGCGTCAGGATGCGTTCGAGAAAACGCTCCGGATGCCGCTGCCAAACCTGCTCGATCCGCTCGGTCTCTACCAAATCAATTCCGTGACCAATGATGCGCATGACCACAGCCTAGCCACGAGTTGACGGATCAACAATGGAACCGTCGCATCGCGTGATTTGACGTCGGGTGCCCCATCCTTCGCGCCAGCGTAGGGTGGGGAATCGCGCCATGCCGAAAGAAGCTTTCCGTTCTGGTCGCCTCGGGTTAGCCCCCGGCCATTGGCCGGGGGCTAAGTGTGTCATGGCAATTCGATCTCATGCGATCGTCACGTCCGGCCGGGTGCCGCTGCCCTTCCAAGGCTGGGGGACCACCCACCCAACCGTGACGCACACCCACCATCGCGATATTCTCGGTCTATCATCACGGTCCGACTTTGACCGCGTTCCGACCGGCGGGGCTGCCGATCAAATTAAAAACACTGTCACCGTGCCCGATGCAGGCTGAAACGCACCATGCCCAGTTCGTCTTCGACAACTTCGTCCGACCCGATCGATGCTTCGCGCATGTCGTTCGGCGATCACCTTGAAGAGCTGCGCAAGCGCGTGATTTACGCCCTCGTCGGCCTCGTCATCACGACGGTGCTGTGTTTCCAGTTCGGCGACCACATCATCGGATTGCTCTCGGCCCCTTACATGGCGGCCATGACCAATCTCGACCTCGACGCCCACATGATTCAGCTCAATCCGGCTGAGTCGTTCATGGAATACTTCAAAATCTCGCTGAAGTTCGGCATCGTGCTCAGCGCGCCATGGATTCTCTATCAGATATGGGCGTTCGTGGCGACCGGCCTGTACCCGCACGAACGTAAACTTGTTCGCCTGTTCGCGCCCGGCTCAATCTTCTTGTTTCTGCTCGGTGCGGGATTCATGGTGGTGTTCGCGCTGTCGCCGTTGATGAACTTTCTCATCGGCGTGTCGACGTGGTTCCCGATGCCGAGTGAAGACAACTGGCTATATAACTTTCTGATTCAAAAGGAAGCGATAGTCGCGCCAGTTGTGGAAGCACCCGATCCGCTAAACGTGCCCGTGGTAATCGAGAACCCCGACGCACCGGAAGATGGCGACGTGTGGTTCAACGTTGCCAAGCGCAAGCTGTATGTAGTTGCCAATGGCGAGCGTTATGAAACCGCCATGCAACGCAGCGCCGCCGAACAGTTCGTGCAGCCGTTTTTTAGTATTGCGGAGTATCTCGGCTTTGTGACCAACCTAGCACTCGCGTTTGGGCTCGGCTTTCAAATCCCGTTGGTCGTGATCTTCCTGATTCGCGCCGGGATTATCTCCTCAGCACAGATGGCCGCTGCGCGTAAGTACGTTATCTTTGCCATTGCAATACTCTCCGCCATCCTGACGCCGTCGCCCGATGTCGGCACGATGATGATGCTGGCTGTGCCGATGGCGTTGCTCTTCGAAATCGGCCTCGCCATCGGTCGCACCATGGAACGCGACGCCGCCGACAACGATAATGCCGACGGCGCCGCGGATGCTGACGCGAATTTGATTGAATAGCGGGCACGCTGCTACGCGCTACTGCTTCGGTTCATCATCCTTCGTCGGGATGGCGGCATGCTCCGTCGCACGCTTATCCACAATCGAACCAGCCACCGACTGCGCCAGTTCGCGCATGTCCACGCCGGTCACGCCTTCCAAAATGCCCAGCGACTCGGCCAGCATCTTTGCCTTTCCTGTCGCCGCGCCAGCCATCGCGCTTCCCGTGCCGCCGTCGATGACCGTTACATCACCAAGGTTCACATCCTTAATCGTGCCGGCCAACTCTTTCACAATGTTCGGCAGCATCTCGACCATCATGACCTTGAGCGCGTCGGGGTTCTTCTGAATCGCGCGACCGATCTCTTCGATGGCGGCTGCGCGCGACTTACCTTCTTCGTAAACCGACGCGGCATCACCCGCCGCCTTGGCTTTCGCAATGTCGCGTTCGGCGTTGGCTTTTGCCACTTCGGTCGCATCGAGCCGCGCCGCTTCAGCTTCGGCCGCCGCACGGTTGCGTTCTGCCTCTTTTAACGATGCTTCACGTACCAACTCGGCTTTGCGCACGCGCAAGTCGTTATCCGCCTCCGCAATCGATTTGTCAGCCGCGATACGTGCATTTTCAGATTTTTGGCGACTGGCCGCTTCTGCCGTGCGCGCCTCGGCATCGCGCTCGGCTTGCGCTTTGCGGGACAGCGCCTGCGCTTCGGCTTCTTTTACATCCGCCTCAGCCTTGCGTTCGGCTTCGTATTGCCGCGCTTGGGCTCGCACATTGGCAGACGCTTTGCGCGCGATCGATTCGAGATACTGCTCTTCGTCGTGCACGTTTTGAATATTGACGCTGTCGATCACCAGCCCGAGCTTGCGGAAGTCGTCGGTCACTTCTTTCATGACAGTCGCCACAAATAAGTCGCGGTCTTCAACAATTTCTTCCGGCGTCATCTTACCGATAACGGCACGCAAACCACCTTCCAGCGTTTCGCGCGAGACACGTCGCATTTCGTCCAACGGTTGATCGAGAAAGCGTTCGATGGCGTTACCACGCGTGTCTGGATCGGACGATACTTTGACGTTGGCCACGCCCGTGACCGTGACCGGGATCATGGTGCCGCCACCAGCCTGAGCGCGTACTTCCAGCGCGACTTGCATGTTCTTTAGGCTGAGCCGCGCGACCTTTTCAATCAATGGGATCACGATGGTGTAGCCACCGATGAGGGTTCGGTAGCCTTGGTCGCCGCTTTTCCGACCGCTGATAACCAGCATTTCACTCGGGTTACCGACCATCACGTACTTTGCGATGACGATGACGCCAAACAATATGAGCGCTAACGCACCACCACCAATAATGAGGTAAGTCGGATCGGGATTTGCTGCGAGTATCATGGCAATCATAAGGTTGCTCCTTTCAAATTTAGGCCCTTGGCGCAGACGACGACCGTCATCTGCCGATCTATCTGCCGCCAAACGCGGCTGCCGGTCTGGCGCACACTGCGCCGAGTGACCGGGTTACTTGGCTTCGTTGAGAAAATCGAATTCCTGTTGCGAAACGACCGTCGCGACGCCCGCTTCGATACTCACCACCCCTACGACGGCTCCCGTCGCAAATTGATCGTCGGCGCGCTTGCAAATGGCCGGCACGTAGCGTTCGCCATCTTTGATGAGAATCGCAATCTCACCACGGCCGCCGACGCCGATCGGCACCGTCACGCGCGCCTTGCGATTGATGTAATCGGGCCGCGCCGTCGCGCTATCGCTGCTACCGCGAATAAGCCAACGCATCATTTGATGCACGACCTGGCCCACGATCGCGCCTGCGATCACAGCCATCCCTAGGACGGTCGTGTTGGACAAGTCGTCGGCCATCGTCAACGCGGTGCCGGTTAATCCGAACATCGCGGCGAAGTAATTTAAGAAGCGCAGGCTAAGCCAATCGCTGAGCGCGAAGCCGTCTGCAGCGCCATCGGCAACGTCGAGATCGGTGCCGCCACCAAGCTCGCCAGCGTCTAGATCCACATCGCCACCCCAGTCGGCATCGAAATCGATATCGCCCGCATCGGCATCGCCGCTATCACCGGCGACGACCGAAAAGACGATCAACCCGCCGCCGACGATGAGCGCAATGACATACACGCCCATCAGCGATGGCAATTCGGCAAGCAGTTGAACGGTCGACATGATCGTGGCCTCAAATGATGACGCATCGCCTACTCGATGCCCGCAGCCAAACACCGCCAGTGCGAAACAAGCCCGCGCCCCCAATCTACTAAACGAAATTAATTTACCCGTGTTTTCGCCCAGCCGCGATTATAAACAAAGTGAGAGATTATCTTGCGCAGGGGGGCTGGAAACGGAGATTTCCCCAAAAAGAAGGGTAACGCATCCGTTTTATCCAAACTGCCGGATGCGTTACCCCTGTTCGTAGCATTGCGTAAGTTAATTATCGCGTCTTACTTCCCCTTCTGCTTCGCCCACGAATCGCGCAGGCCTACTGTGCGATTAAAGATCAACCGACCTTCTTTCTCCGCGTCGTAATCCACGCAGAAGTAACCGTGTCGCTCGAACTGAATGCGATCGCCGACCTTTGCTTCGCCAAGGGCTGGCTCCAACCGACAGTCGGTTAACACCTTCAGCGAATCGGGATTGAGGAACTCCTTAAAGTCTCTCTCATGCTTAGGGCTATCCGGGTCGGGTTCCATGAACAGCCGGTCATACACCCGCACTTCGGCATTCACCGCATGCGCCGCCGATACCCAATGCAACGTACCCTTAACTTTGCGGCCGTCAGGCGAGTCGCCGCCGCGCGTCGCCGGGTCGTACGTGCACAATAACTCGACCACCTCGCCCGCATCGTTCTTCACAAACTCATTGCACGTGATGAAGTAACCGTAGCGCAGGCGCACTTCGCGGCCCGGCCCCAGACGGAAGAACTTCTTGGGCGGGTCTTCCATAAAGTCTTCGCGTTCGATGTACAGCGTTTTGCCAAACGGTACTTTGCGCGTGCCGGCGCTGTCATCTTCGGGGTTGTTGACCGCGTCAATCCAATCGACGGCACCCGCGCCGGCCTCAGTGGCTTTCTCCGCCCCGTCGACATCCAACTCGTCCGGCCAGTTGGTGATCGTCACTTTTAACGGGTCGAGCACCGCCATGCGGCGCAGCGCTGTCTTGTTTAAGTCGGCGCGTACGGCGTTTTCCAGCCGGCCGACGTCGATGGTGCTGACGAACTTGGCCACGCCCACGTCGGCGCAGAAATCGCGAATCGATTCGGGCGTGTAACCGCCGCGGCGCAAACCGCTGATCGTCGGCATGCGCGGGTCGTCCCACCCACTTACGTGTTTGTCGCGCACCAATTCCAACAGCTTGCGTTTGGAAAGCACGGTGTAGTTGATCTTGAGGCGCGCGAATTCGATCTGCTGCGAATGGATGATCTTCTTGCCCCACTCGCCGCTGCCGTCGTCGGTGCGACCTTCGTTAATCGCGTCGATAAACCAGTCGTACAAAGGTCGATGGTTCTCAAACTCCAGCGTACACAAGCTATGGGTGATACCTTCGAGGCTGTCTTCCAATCCGTGCGCCCAGTCATACGTCGGGAAGATGCACCACGAATTGCCGACGCGATGGTGATCCGCAAAGACGATGCGATACATCACCGGGTCGCGTAGGTTGAGATTGGGCGATGCCATATCGATCTTCGCGCGCAGCGACTTGGAACCGTCGGAGAACTCGCCCTTGCGCATACGTTCGAAGAGCTCGAGGTTTTCTTCGATGCTGCGCTCGCGATGGGGACTGTCCTTACCAGGTGCTTTCAATGTGCCGCGATACTCGCGCATTTCGATGGCAGACAGATCGCAAACAAACGCCTTGCCTTTTTTGATTAACTCGACGGCAAACGCGTACATCTGCTCGAAGTAGCTACTGGCGAACAGCGCGCCATCTTCGGGCTCGGTATCACCGATATCCGGCCACTCGAAACCCAACCAGCGAATATCCGTCGCAATGCTCTTTACGTACTCGACGTCTTCGCGCATCGGGTTGGTATCGTCGAAGCGAAGGTTGCACACGCCGCCATATTTTAGCGCGACGCCGAAATTCAAACAGATACTCTTGGCGTGGCCGATGTGCAGATAGCCGTTGGGTTCGGGCGGAAAGCGCGTGTGGATACGACCGCCCCACTTACCCGAGGCGTTGTCTGCCTCGATGATCTGCTCGATAAAATTCAACGATGCTTTGGTCTCTGATTCCGACATATTTCGCTTCGATTACCTGTTCGTGTCTCGGGAATTTCGCCCGTGAGTCAGTACGTTGTCTGAACAAATTCGATCGCGTGCTAGGATACGCGAGAGCCTGCCGCGCTTCTACCGTGACCCGGCGTTCGGTTTGCTAACCGATGGACACAAAAAAAGCCCCGCACGCTGCGGGGCTTTTCGGTCATACCTGATGGTCGTCTCAAACGCGACTTACAAGCCGCCTCCTTGTTGAATTCCGAGTTGTTGCGCCGCTTTTTGCACCTGAGCCGGGTCCAGCCCCTTCATCATTTCGGCGATCATATTCTGAATGCTCGGGTCGATCTTATTCGGATCGATCGTGCCGTCCGGGCGGATGGCATCGAGGTGCTGCTTCACTTCCGGGATTTCGGCCAGCAAGTTACCGTCGCGGGCGATGCCTGCCAGCGGGCTTTGGTCGATTTCATTCGTGATTCGAAGAACGGTGTTGGCGATTTTCTTCTGACCCGCCTGCGCGTCGGGGTGATCCGCCGTGTTCTGCGCCATCGGTTCCAGCAAGACCGCCGTCCACATCAGCAGCGCCATTAACACGCCGCCTTCGGCAAGGCCGATCGTCGAACCGAAGAACCGATCCATTCCCGCCAACATCGGTCGCTTCCGCACCACGCGGTTACGCACGAACTTCACGGGCATGCCGATCATGAACAGCGCCACACCGGCCACAACCGCACAACCGACGGCGTTGGCAAACGGGCCGCTCGCGCCGACCATGCCGACCAACGGTGCGACCACATCCGGATTGCTATACAGATACCAAAGGACCAGCGCCGTCGCCGGCAGCATGATGCCTTTGCGTAGGCCACCTTTGAAGTTGCCGTGGAGCGTGCTCAGCCCCATTAGCACCGAGCCGATTTGGCCCAGCAACACGTCGTAATGAGCGCTCGCCCCAAAGCCGGCGGCCGCCGCGCCCAGAATGAGCACCTTACCCAGCGTGCCAGAGCAACATTTAGTAGGCCGTTCCTGATCGACCTCAAAATTCCGCTCGCCGCTCGAATACGGCTGGCCGCCGTGCGGTCGCTCGTCGTTCGATCGGGTAATCACCGGGGGTTTTCGTTTTCGCGTACCAAACATATCTATACCTTTCGGTTTCGCGTCGCGTAATATCCGACGCCGCCTTTCCTCTTATCGGTTGATCCCTCGCGTGCAAATATTTCGCCACGTTGCCGCGAATCAGCCGAATCGGGCCCAACAGCCGAAAAATGCCGGGAAATTCGGCATTTGCCCGCCCTATTCACTATAAGCATGACCGGTATGCGGCCGCCGGGCAACTTGAAAATCCGCCCGCCTTTCTAACGCGATTACGCTACCGGTTGAGGGTGCCCCATCCTTCGCGCCAGCGAAGGATGGGGAATCGCGCCGGGATGCCTTTCCTGGGTGCCCCTGCCCCTCCGGGGCTGGGGGACCAACGCTCACGCCGACTTTGTGGGAAGCAATCCATTCTGGTCGTCGCGGGTTAGCCCTCGGCCATTGGCCGAAGGCTAAGTGGGATTGTTTGGGCGACGTCGTTTGGTCGCGTCGACATTTGATTGGGGGCACCATTTCCCCACGAAAACGTGGCCAACCTCGGGCTCACCAAATCGACCTATATCCACCCCTTACCCACCATCCATCGATTACCATCCCACTATGACCATCGAAGCCCTCAGCGCGATCACGCTGTTTGTCCGCGACATGTCGCGTTCCGTACCCTTCTATCAAACGTGTGGGTTCGATCTGATTTACGGCGGTCCCGACGCCGAATTCACCAGCTTTCGAGCGGGAACGGGCTATCTAAACCTGATCGACAACGACAGCAGCCAACACCGCGATTGGGGCCGTGCAATCTTTTACGTCGACGATGTGGACGCGCAGTATCAACGATTGATCGACGCCGGTATCCAGCCCGATGCCCCACCCAAAGATGCCGCTTGGGGTGAGCGCTACTTCCACCTGCGCGACCCGGATGGTCACGAACTTAGCTTTGCGCGTCCGCTGAAGTGACCGCATCGGCGCGGCGCCGCGCGGCCATCGCGGTGATCAACATCCCTTCGAGGATGACGGCAAGGCCAACGTATACCGGCCACACGCGAACCGATTGCGACAGCGACGACGGATCGAGATAACCGCCGCGCACGAGCAACAAGCCGAGCAACATGAATTGCAATCCGACGAACAATCGTACCTTGCGCGGGTCGCGCGGTATTAGCAACAAGAACGCCGCCAAGAGAATGATCAACTCGCGCCACAGCGGAAAGACTGCCACGCCGTATGAGAGTGATACCGGTACGTTGCTCAGCGTTTGCCAGATATCAACCTTGTTACCCTTGTCCGATGACACCATCGTTTTGCCGCGGCCCGGTCCCATCAATTCGCCGGCGGGCGTCGTGACCCAAACGTGTCGCAGGTCGGTAACCAATTTTGATTCATACCCGAGCCGCCGCAGCAGCGACGCCGCTAAGACGGCGCGACCGTCGCAATCTTCGCGCAACTTGCCTTCGGCGTCGGTCTTTGATTTGACGTACATCTCTTCGACAGTCGGCATGTAATCGGCCGAGCCCCACAGATCCCAGTCCCATGCATACGGCACGCGCTCATAGATAAAACGCTCGACCTTCTTCTGCACCTGTCGCGGTCGCCAATGTTTATTTAAATCAAACGTGGCGGCGTCGATCGACTCGGCAGCATCATTTGGCTTCTTTTTGTGTTTGCCGTTTACTTCACTCGCAAGTTGAGTGCGGAGTTCGCTTTCCCATTGGCCCATCAACGCATGATCCGGATCGATCATCGCGTCGTAATCACTGACGTGCCGCAGGTGTCGAAGAAACTGCGCCGGATAGGGAAAACAAACGAAGAACACGACGATGAAGAACGCCGCCCACTTAAGCGGCCAGCGAACGAACCATCGCATGCGGCGTGGTCGGCTTGCGTATGTCGGTTCGTCGTTCGCCATGATTTCAATCGCTCGCTCTAGTCGCTATGCTTTACCCAATAACTTTTCTAATCGATCCAGCCCGGCATCAATCTTCGCCATCCCAGTCGCAAAACTCAACCTTACGTGCGTATCCATACCGAAGGCACCGCCAGGCACCAGCGCCACGTGGGCATCTTCGAGCACCTTCGCGCAGAAGTCGGTCGAGTTCGACACGCCCAGCTTTCCAAACGCGCCCGACACGTCGGGAAAGCAATAAAACGCGCCGCTCGGTTGCAAACAACTGACGCCGGCCAGCGCGTTAAGCCGCGCCGCCATGTGTGTGCCGCGCTGTTCGAAGGCTTGGCGCATCTCTTCGACGTGGGACTGATCGCCCGTTAGCGCCGCGACCAAACCGTATTGCGCGAAGTTCACGGCACCGCTGGTCGTGTGGCTTTGAATTTTGGCCATCGCCTTGATCAACCAATTCGGTCCCGCCGCGTAACCCAACCGCCAGCCCGTCATCGAGTGCGACTTGCTCGTCGCGTTAAACGTCAGCGTTTTGTCGCGCCAATCGTCACCGGCATTTGCGAAACTCAAGTGTTCGCGCCGATCGCCATAGCGCAGGCGGTCGTACATCTCATCGCTAAACACCATGATGTCGCGACCGGCCAGTGCCGCGGCAATCTCGCGTACCTCGTCAGGTGTGTACGCGAAGCCGCCAGGGTTCGACGGACTGTTGAACACGAAGACCTTCGTCTTGGGCGTGAGCGCGGCGACGATCTCATCTGGCGTTAGCCGAAAATCTGAGCGCGACGGCGTCAACGGCACCATGTTGCCGCCGGCCAGCCCGATTTGCTCGGGAAAGCTCACCCAATACGGCACGGGCAGCAACACTTCATCACCCGGATCGAGCAACGCCATGAACGCGAGCGCCAGCGCTTCTTTCCCGCCGAGCGTGACGATCACTTCGTCGGGCGTGTATTGCCGGTCGTTCTCGCGCCGAAATTTATCGATCACGGCCGCCTTGGCTTCGGGGATACCACTGGCGGGCTTCGCATAATTCGTCGCCCCGCGGTCCAGTGCCTCTTTGGCAGCCGCACAGACGTGTGGCGGCGTCGGGAAATCGGGCTCACCGGCACCGAAGCCGATGACGTCGACACCTTCGGCGCGGAGTTGGGCTGCCTTGGTTGCCACGGCCAACGTGGCCGATGGCGTGATTTGATTCGCTCGCTGAGATGGTTGCATGGATAGTTGCCTACACCCGAAAAACGCGTTTGATGATCCTGAAAAAGCGATTCTTCGACGCCCACGGCATCGTACGGCTTCGCACTATAATGTCGTCCGATTCGCGATGCGTATCAGCCAAGAAGTCCGCCAAAGATTCACGATTCCCCAAGGAGTTTAACAGGTGAGCAAAGCCCAAATTCTCGATGTCGGCAACTGTGACCCCGACCACAGCACGCTCAGCCGTATGCTGAATGAACGGTTCGATGTCAGTATCGACCGTGTGATGTTTGTAGGCGAAGCCCTCGAGAAATTGGCGCAGAACCCGTCGTACGACTTGGTATTGGTGAATCGGCTGATTTTTGCGGATCGCAGTCCCGGTATCGAGCTCATCCGGCAGATGCAGGCAAACGACGCCCTGAAGAACGTGCCCATTATGATGGTGAGCAATTTTGAAGAGGCTCAGCAGCAAGCTGTGGAGGCGGGTGCGGTTGAAGGTTTCGGCAAAGACGCAATTTTTGAAGACAGCACCGCCGAGCGGCTCTCTAAGTACCTGTCTAACAATAATTAACAGATTGCGGCCAGATTTGGCCGTGTGGGGTGGTTAATTATGGGTAATAGTCCCATCTTCGTGAAAAATTGCACAAACTTCAGTCAGGCCGCCTAGCCGCCCTAAATCGCCTATTCTCGCCGCTGATGGCGTATTATCGCCCCGCAAACCCATACGAAACATAGAGTTACAGTTCAAGGTGGATCTCGAAAAATTGTGAAAATTTAGCGGACATTCATTTGCACCTGCCAGTTTTCGTGCTATGTTTTAATTAGAGGTAGTAACATAGCCCACCCCCAGACCACGGTAACTTATTGTTACCGCCTGCATTAAGGGAGATGTCTTCGCCTGAGCAACGAAGATGTCGCCGACTGACTGAGATTAACTTCCGACCTTGTGTGGACGGATCGTCGTACACAGCGGTGTGCTGCGTGCGATTATTTCGGGCATGAGATTCGGACCGAAGCAGCCTCTGGAGGCTGCGGGAGACCTACATCATGACTGCTACTGGCGCGAAAATTGACGCTCGTATTCCCACCGCTTTGGAACCCAGCACGACGGTGATGAACGCTTTGTCGGTCGAAGACCGCGAGCGAATCACTCGGCTGCTCACGCTACCCTTCGAACTCATCACCAGCGATGCGTTTGAAGCGCGTAACGCCATGCAAGACTTCTTCCCGGAAGCCACCGAAGAAGCCACGGATACGCGCCCCTGGTGCAATGCAGTCACCGCCGCGCCGGTCGATGCCGCCGGCCCCGTCGGCTTTGCAGGCCAAACGCTCACCGCAGGCGAAGAGAAGACGCTCTTCCTGCGGATGAACTACGCCCGCTTCCGCATCAAGAAGATTCTCGATCGATTCAATAATCGTCGGCTGACGAAGCTCGCCACGAGCGAAGTGCTCTGGTGGCAACACCGTGTCGAATTGGTGCAAAACGAAATCGTGCAGGCCAACATGCCGTTGGTGCTCGCGATGGCCAAGCGCACCAAGCTCGGCAACATCGACTACGCCGAATTGATCAGCGAAGGCAACATGGCGTTGCTTCGCAGCGTTGATAAATTCGACATCGGTCGCGGCTTTAAGTTCAGCACGTACGCGTGCCGAGCGATTCT
>JAUIHO010000346.1 GCA_030432035.1 Phycisphaerae bacterium | reverse complement strand
CGCAGGTCTTGCTGGTTTCGTTGTACTGAATTTCCAGCGTGTTCATCGTGAGTTCACCACCGACGACGATGGTGGGGCGTTTGATTTTCACCCAACGCGGGTCGATGCGATCGGTCTTGAGAATCGAGTTCTTTTTGATCGGCACCTCTTCGTGGTTGGCGTTGTCGAAGAGCTTGATCACAAAGCCATCGGAAATCAGACAGCGCGGGATGTAAATCTCATCACCGAAGCAGCGGGTGACGCGCTCGGCGATACTGGTCTTACCATTGCCGGGGTAGCCGTAGAGGAACATACCGCGACCTGAGTTCACCGCCGGGCCCAGTACGGAAAACATTTCGTCGTTGACGAGCAGATCGCTAAACGCGTTGCGCAGGTCCTGCTCGCGTGGGTAAAGATTCGTGATCGTCTGGGCGGCCACGGCATCGAGATACTGCTTGATCGGTACCGGCGCGGGGCCGACGTACATCGATTCGACCATGTATCGTTGCGCGCGGTCGCGGCCCGTGTCGGTAAGGCGATAGGTGAAGTCGCCCATACTCGCCGAGCCGACGTGCACGACGATCTGCTGGCGCTTCAGGTCGGCGAGGTATTGAATGATCGGGTCGAACGGCAGAGCCAATTCGCCGGCGATGGCACCGCCGCTGGCGGCACCGACCCCGGCAAGGTATTTCAGAATCAGCGATTCAATGACGCCGGTATCGAGGCCGCATTCTTCGAATGTTTGCGGCTCGGGCGGAAAGTACATGCCGGTACTTTTCTTTGCCTCTTCGGCTTCGGGTGCCGTCGTTTCGACCGGCGCGGCGGCGGGTGGCGGTGAAGCCACCACCGGCTCATCGCGGTGTTCGGGTTTGCGCTTGGCGAGTGACGGTTTAATAATCGGAGCCTGCATGGCGTTTTCCTCCACAGCCCGGTCGGTATATGCAAAACGATCCACTATGACATGCGATATGACATGCCCCCTCGTCAAATCGGTTCGATCGGTCGGCGGGGTTGGTAGGCCCTCGGTTGTAGGTCGCGATAACCCACAGCGGGCAAACGGCTTATAATCGGGCTATGAGCACACTCGACTATCGGACGGCGGGCGAATCGCACGGGGCGGCGATGCTGGCCATCATCGAAGGATTGCCCTCGGACCTGCCCATCGACATGGACGGGCTGAATGCTGAATTGCGGCGGCGTCAGGGTGGTTACGGACGCGGCGGGCGGCAAAAAATCGAAAAAGACACGGCCGAGATTCTGACGGGCATTCGGGCTGGCAAAACGATCGGCTCGCCGCTCGTATTGCAGGTCCGCAATCGCGATCATCGCATCGACGACGCGCCGGTAATCAATCGACCGCGACCGGGCCATGCGGACTTTGCCGGGGCGCTGAAATATCAGACGGACGACTGCCGCAACATTCTGGAGCGGGCCAGTGCGCGCGAAACGGCGGCCCGCGTCGCGGCGGGGGGCGTCGCGAAGCAATTGCTGAGCGCGTTTGGCGTTGAAGTCGTTGGCTACGTGGTGCGCGTCGGCACGGCGGCGACGGAAATAGACGAAGCGCTAAATGTGAATGCGCTTCGTGCGGCGCGCGATGGCAACGAAGCTTATTGCCCGGATGATGACGCCGCCGAAGCGATGATCGCGGCGATCAAGCAAGCCAAAAAAGACAAAGATACGTTGGGCGGCGTGGTGGAAGTGCGCGTGTTCGGTATGCCGCCGGGCGTGGGCTCGTGTATGCGTTGGCAGGATCGACTCGATGCGCGGTTGATGGGGGCGGTTGGTTCGATTCAAGCGTTTAAGGGTGTTGAGATCGGTATGGGTTTCGGCGTGGCCGAGCGACCGGGCAGTCAGGTGCATGACGAGATGGACTTCGACGCGGCGCAGGCAGGTAAAGCCGCACTTGGCTTTTCGCGCCGCACCAATCGCGCCGGCGGTCTCGAAGGCGGCATGACCAACGGCATGCCGATCGTGGTGCGCGGCGTGATGAAACCGATCAGCACACTACTACGCGGGCTCGATTCGGTGAACTTGGCCACGCTCAAGGCCGAACGCAGCGACTACGAACGCAGCGACATCTGCGCCGTGCCCGCCGCCAGCGTCGTGGCCGAGCATGTGGTGGCACTTGAGGTTGCCCGTAGCATGCGCGAGAAATTTGGCGGTGATGCGCTGGCCGATATGAAGGCGAGTTACGAGCATTATCTTGGTGCCATTCGGGCACGCATGAACGCTGCACGCGGTTAAATAATCGGAGAGGATTTGGGCGGGCGACCGTTAGAGCTGTTATGCGTCGGCATCGTTACATCATTCTCGCCCTCATCGTGCTGGCCATCTGCGGGTCGATCGGTTTTACCAGTTGGTATGCCGCGCGGCTGCATAGCAAACGCTATCTGCGCGACGTCGAACA
>JAUIHO010000159.1 GCA_030432035.1 Phycisphaerae bacterium | reverse complement strand
GTTTCTTTGACGACTCAGATGCCGCACGCGTGGTTGAAACGATTAACGACTCGAACCCAGATGTCGTGCTCGTTGGCTTGTCTACACCGCGGCAGGAACGCTGGGTGCAACAATTCGCCGATCGGTTGCACGCGCCGGTGCTGTGGTGTGTTGGTGCCTTGTTCGATTATTACGCCGGTCGCGAACAACGCGGGCCGTCGTGGCTGTGCGATCACGGTGGCGAATGGTTGTATCGCCTTTGGGAAGACCCGGCGGGCAAGTGGAAACGCTACCTGCTCGGCAACCCGCTGTTTGTCGGTCGCGCCGCCAAGTGGGGCTGGGAACGCCGCCGACAAAAGCACGAATCAAATAACGACGTAACGAACGCGCCGGGAGGTGATGCATGACGCAACTGACCTCCATATTGCCAACGACTGTTAGTGCACCGCAGCAAGTGCCCCTGCAGGTTTCGCAACCGCGCCAGCGCGATCATTTCCGCCAACGCCGTTCGTATATGGTGATGACGCGCGCGATCGACGTTACGGTCGCCGTGATGGTGTTGTTGTTGACGTCGCCGCTGTTGATGCTGTCGGCATTGCTGATCAAGCTGACGTCGCGCGGGCCCGTGTTGTTCAAACAGCAACGCGCCGGTTTCGCCGGCGACCCGTTCGAGATGTACAAGCTGCGCACGATGTATAACGGCGCCGACGACGATAAGGGCCTATACCTTGCGCGCAACGAACGCAAGGATGGGCCGTGTTTCAAAATGCGCAACGATCCGCGCGTCACACGCGTGGGCCGCATTCTGCGCAAGCTCAGCATCGATGAATTGCCGCAGTTGATCAACGTGTTGCGCGGTGAGATGGCCCTCGTCGGCCCGCGACCGTTGCCGCTGAATGAAGCCAAGACCGACACGCTGCAGCAGCGGTTGCGCATGTCGGTGAAACCGGGGCTAACGTGCCTTTGGCAGGTCAGCGGTCGCACGGAGATTCCATACGAAGAATGGCTCGCGCTCGATATTTGGTACATTCGCAATCAATCATTGCGACTGGATTTCGAGATACTGCTACGGACCATACCGGCGGTGCTGTCGACGCGCGGGGCATACTAGCACAAGGTTGACATTGATAGTTGGCTGACGTTCAGCGGGAACGCAGACTCCCTCTCCGTCGCAGGGAGAGGGCCGGGGTGAGGATTTCGGCGAAAGCGCGAAAACGACGAATCCAAACAAAACGTAGTTGAGTTACCGGGACGTTCCCCAAATCCTATCCAAATCTCGGCTCATCCAACCCAAACCGCGTTAACGTCTTCCGCAAATCCTTCGGCCATGGTGCGCGGACCGTCAGGCCTTGATTGGTAATTGGGTGCAGGAATTTCAATTCCGCCGCGTGCAGGCACAATCGCACGACGTTCGGCGGTTGCGATTTGCCGAGATAGATGGTCTCACCAAGCACCGGGTTACCTACTTCGCACATATGAATGCGAATCTGATGTAGCCGACCGGTCTTGGGGCGGGCTTCGATCAGCGATACGCCGCTCGCTGTTTGCAAAATCTTGTATGCGGTGATGCTCGGTTTGCCGTCCTGTCGGATGACGGCGCGTTTGCGACGACCGACGACTTCGGCGATGGGCTTTTGGATAACGGCTTGGGCGGGTTTTGGCAGTCCGTCGACTATGGCCCAGTAGGTCTTGCGAATCTTGCGCTCGACGAACTGTGCACGGAGTTTGTCATAGGCCTGCGGGCGCAGGGCGACGATGACCAGGCCGGAGGTATCCTTATCGAGTCGATGCAGCAGCCCCCAACCGCGATCGGCCCCCATGTTCTGCAGCAGCTTGCCATATTCGCAAAATATGCCGTTTAGGAGGCTGTCGTGCTCGTGTTTAAGGCCGGGTTGGGTGACGATTCGTGCTGGTTTTTCGACAACGAGAAAGTCCTCATCGCGATGGGCGATGTTGTAAGGCACGTTTGGATTGGGTCGGACCGAAAATTCCATGGTGATTTCGATTGCTTGCCTGTGCGGGTGACCGAGAAAAACCCTGCCAGAATTTATTTGACGCGTCGAACCTCGCAACGCATATTTTAGGGGCAGGCTGCGGCGACGGGCCGTGGACCTCGCACCCAACTTGGCCCAGAAGGGATTCTTATCTGACTTCAGGGAATTAGCGACTCTCCGCCGCGAACCCACCCAAACAGTCAAAACAAATCTCCCCTTCCTTGTGATCGCGTCGTTTGGTCGGACACGCCATTGCGTGTGCGGCTCGTTGCATTCACAAGCCTTCCTGCCCCCTCCCGGAGGATCGCCCATTATGTACGAAGACAAAATGATCGTTTGCAGCGATTGCGATCAGGAATTCGTCCATTCCGCTGAAGATCAGGAACGCTACGCCTCGCGCGGCTTCGAGCATGACCCCAAACGTTGCCGCGACTGTCGCGAAAAGCGCAAGGCCAATTCTCCACAGGGCGGCGGTGGCGGTGGTGGGCGTCCGCATCGATCCGGCGGTGGTGGTGGCCATCGCGGCAATCGCGACTTCGGCGATCGACCGCCACGCGAATTTCACGATGCCGTCTGCTCGGCCTGCGGTCAATCCACGACGGTTCCGTTTAAGCCGGTTGAAGGCCGACCCGTTTATTGTCGCGATTGTTTCCGTTCGCGGTCGTAACGGCTTCACATTTCAATGCGATCATCTGCTACGTTGTGATGGTGGGCTCCTCCACCGAGCGCATCAGGTGGCGTTGCGCGATCAGCACGATGACCAACGGCGGGATCATCGATAACACCGCGACTGCCATCAGCAAGTTGGGCCACGCGCCTTGCATTTTGCAATACATGCGCAGGCCGACGCTGATCGGGAATGTTTGATAATCGGAGAGATACAACAGCGGCCCGAAGAACGCGTGCCAGTGCACGACGGCGCTAAGCGCGGCAACCGCACCGACGGCGGGGCGAACCATCGGTAGCATCACGTTCCAAAATAGCTGCCAATGCGTCGCGCCCTCGAGTCGGGCGGCGTCTTCAAAAGCGCGCGGTACCGATTTAAACGCTTGGCGAAATAGAAACACCGAAAAGCCCGAAACGGCCAACCAATGGGGCATGATCAACGGCTTATACGTGTTAAGCCATTCGAGCGAATCAAAGACCAAAAAACGCGGCAAGATCAACAGATTCACCGGCGCGGACATGCTCAACAGCACCAATCCGAAACACACGGGGCGGCCCCACCAGCGCAGGCGGGCAAACGCAAAGCCGGCCATCGCACAGCTCAGGACGGTGCCGATTGTCGCTGCTAGCGTGATAAACACCGAGTTCAAAAGGAAACGGATCACGGGCAAACGCGTGACGGCTTCGCGGTAGTTATCCCATTGCCACGCATCCTCGGCGTTTGCTTCGTCGAAGACCGCGCCCACGAATAGCCGTTCGACCGGCTGCAACGATGCCCAAACCGCCCACACCACGGGCAGCAGCATTAACAGCGCGATTAACCAACGACCGATCCATGTATAGCGCGCCTCGCGATCGATCATCCGCTTAACTCCGTTGAGAAGTCGTAACGAACGAAGCGTCGCGCGGCGATTAGCGCGCCGACACAACACACGGTAAGCAACGCCATCAACGCGATGCTTTGCGCCAGCGCGTAGCTGAAGCGTTGGCGCTCGAAGGCGGTTTGGTAAATCTCCAAGGTGGCGAATTGCAATGCACCGTTCTGGCTCCAATTGCTCAACAGGTAGGGCGCTTCAAAGTGCTGCATCGACGCCACGAAGACCGTCAGCACGTTAAAGACCAGTGCCGGAAGTAACTGTGGCATCGTGATCGACCAGAAGCGACGACCGCGACCGGCGCCGTCGAGCATGGCCGCTTCTTCAATCGCCGGGTTGGTTCGTAACAGGGCGGCGAGAAAGATCAGCATCGGCCCACCTGCCCGCCAGAGGTTCATCAGCACGAGTGCGGGGCGAGCGCCGTCGGGCGAGTAAAGCCATAGCGGTAGGTCGATATCAATGGCGTGCTCGATGCCGATCGACGCCAACCCGCCATTGATGGAATGGATGGCCGTTGCCAGTAAGCGATTTACCGGGCCGACGCTTGGGTTTAGCAGCCACGCCCAAATCAGCCACGTTGCGACGCCACTGAGGAGGTGCGGCAGGTAGAAAATCGTCGCCCACCAACCGCGCCGCCGTGCATGGCGCACCATCAATGCCAACCATAGCGCCAGCAGTAATTGGCAGAATACATTTAGCAATGAGAAGCGCAGGCTGTTTTCGAGCGCCTGATGAAAGCGACTGTCGTCGAGTAGGGCGGTGAAGTTATCGAGCCCGACCCAACCGGCCTTGTCGAGCGCGATGCCGTCCCAATCCGTCATCGCCAGCCAGCATCCGTACACCAACGGCACGCCATACATCAAGGCGAAACCGATCAGCCACGGCGCGACAAACCAAATCGTGCGGTCTTTGCGGGTGGCCGGCTCAGTCACGATCTTGCTCGAATGCGCGGGTGATGATCGGATCGTTTGCCAACGCTTCAAGTGCATCGCGCGGACTACGTCTACCTGCGCCGTCGCGTACCGTCGAGCCGAGGTGCCGACCGACGGCGCGCGACATGCCGATCCAATGTTCGGTGATAGGCTGCATCCGCGCGGTTTGCATCGCATCTGCAAACGCGGCGGCGGGCGAATCGCTACCGCCGCCCGCTTCGACGAAAGCACGCGTCAAACTTTGACAGGCCGGTATCGCGCGTTGCGCTTCGGCAAAACGCCGCTGCACGCCTGCCGTCAGGACAAACTTGGCAAACGCCAATCCGCGTGCCTGCGCCGTTTCTGATACGTTGGCATTGATGCAAAGACCATCCCACGTAACGCGCGTGCGCCCCGGACGGGCACCGTTGGGAAATGGCACGACACGATATCGACCGCGCAGGTCGGTTTGATTCAGGTAGGGCATAAACCACGGGCCGGTGACGCACATAGCCACGCGGCCGGATAAAAAAGCCGTGTCCGAATCTTGGCCGGCATAAGCCTGGGGGTTGGGCGTAACGCCGTGGCGCACGTTGAGATCGGCGAAGAACGCGAACGCCGCTTCGGCCTGCGGGCCTTGAAGCGTCCAACGTGTGCGGGATTCGTCGAGCAGGTCTGCACCGTGGGACCAGATGAATGGCAGGTAGTACACCCAGTACGGCTGAAAGAATCCGTACTGGTCGGTCGAGCCGTCACCGTCGATGTCGATCGTGAGCAGTTGCGCGAGTTCGGCAAACTCCTCCAGCGTCCAATCGCCGGTGGGCAAAAGGATGTCGCGACCGTGATGCTGGGCGGCGCGGTCAAATGCATCGGGGTTGCAGAAGATGAGCACGTTACCGCCGTGCAGCGGTATTCCGCGCAAATCGTTGTCAACTTGGAAAGACGCGACGGCGGATGGCCAACAGTCCGCTAGATGCGTCGCCAATGCCGCGTCATCGTCGGGATCGATTCTTAGAAAATGATGGTGGGCAAAGCGGGGGAAGGGTTCATCCTGAAACATCATCACGGCTGGCCCCGCGCCGCCGGTGAGTTGTTGTTCGATTTTGGGTTGATAGCCCGAGAGCGGCAGCCATTCTTGTTGGATCGGCGCGCCGGGATGTAGCGCTTCGAAGTCGCGCACGATCTCGGTCCACAGCGCGTGATCCTCGAAATCGCCCCAATACGAAAAGCGAATCGGTCGGGTGTCGGCGTTCCAATCGAGTTGTTGACGAACGAGGTCGGCGAAGAGCCAATACGCCAAACCAACGGCTAACGCGATCGATGTCAGACGCCGCGCCGCCGTCATCGACTAGGCCGAAGCATCCAGGATGCTGATGCGTGTATCGCGGTCGGTGTTCAGTTCGACCAATTCGCCGTCTTCTTTTTGCAGGCGTATGCGATAGAGCCAGAGCTTGTCGTCTTTGCCGTGGGCGAACCAACTGCCCGTTGGGCGCGGCTCGACGGCGACGATCTTGCCCTCGGTGGTGGTGGTCCAATCGCCATCGCGCGTGTGAATGACCTGCTGGATTTTGACGTGCTGATCGACCTTGGGCTTGTGCACGGGGTGCTCCGTTTGATACGCGGATGTTTCGTTTTATCGTGCCGCCCAGTCTAGCAAATTCCAGGGCCTTCGGCGAGCGGGGTACAACCGCGCGGTGGACTTCAACCTTGACCGGCCACCCGTCCGCTCATAAGACTTATACTTGCCTGCGACGCCTCCCGGCAGAAGGGGGATGTCGCTCGGATGGCCTTCTCGCGGCCATCGGGCTGCCAATCCGCAGGCAAAAAGGCCAGGTTCATGAGCGCACCGCGCTTCAGTGTGGTTATCCCGACATACAACCGGCTTGCGTATTTGCGCGAGGCGTTGGATTCGGTCGCGCAGCAAAGCGTCGCGCCGTGCGAAGTGATCGTCGTCGACGACGGGTCCGACGAAGACATCGCGGCGGGCGTAGCCGACCATGTCACGAAGCCGCAGGTTATTCGCCAAATGCAACAAGGCCCGGCGGCCGCTCGCAACACGGGGGCGGCGCACGCAACCGGCGAATGGATCGCGTTTTTAGATAGCGACGACCTTTGGCTGCCCAACAAACTGGCTGCTTACACCGATTGCATCAACGCGGACGATGGCCCCAACATTCTCTACGGACCGATGCTGCCGGTTGATGCCAACGGTAAGCCGGTACCGGGCCGCACCAAACCTTGCCACGACGGTCTGATCACCAATGCACTGTTTCATAGCAGCTTCGTGCACGTGCCGACGGTTGTGATGCGGCGCGATTTGTTTACGTCTGCTCACGGCTTCCATCCGGATTTGCCTGTTTGCGAGGATTACGACCTGTGGCTACGGCTCAGTCTCACGCAGCGGTTCGCACTGATCGAAGAGCCGTTGGCACTGCGCCGTTTGCACGGGAATCGGCTTAGCAAACAACAAATGAGCCGCAATCTGCGCGTAAAGGCCGATGTGTTGCAACGATTTTTTGAGCTGCCCGCCGCGCGCGAAGCGCTCGATCAATCGCGCGCCCGCGAACGATTGGCCCGCGTGTTGTTCGTTGCCGCGCGCGAATGCGCCCATGCCGGTGAGTTTGACGACGCCCACCGCTTGTTGCGCGCCAGCCGAACGTACGGCGGTTCGTGGCTGCGAAGCGTTGCGCTGACGCTTTCAACGTCGATCCGCAAACGGTTTTCAACCAAGGCCGACGCGGCAGGCACGGCACCTTCGACGGCGTAAGGCCACGCCTACGATTTGAATTCCCAAAAAAGTAAAAGCCGCGCGGTAGGCCGCGCGGCCGGGAGAAGAATAAGCCGTTGTCATTAGGTCGACCGTCGTCGGCAAAGACCAAGGTTAGTCATTGCGAACGTCGATTCGACGCGGCTTGGCGGTTTCGGCCTTGGGAAGCGTCACGCTCAAGACGCCGTTGTTCAGCTTGGCTTCGACCGCATCGAGCTTGATGTCGACTGGCAGGTTGAGCGTACGGTGGAATTCGCCGCTGACGCGTTCGTTGCGAACGAGTTTTTCACCTTCGCGGGCTTCCCATTCGCGCTTGCCCCAGATGTGCAGCTCGTTGCCGTCGACTTCGACGTTGAGCTGTTCCATCGTGAGGCCTGGAACGTCTGCCTCGACGATCCAACCGTCGGCGTTTTCGGTGATGTTCAACGCCGGGAACGTGCAAACGCTCTGAGCTTGGGGGCTCATCTGGCCGAACACTTCGTCGAAGAGGCGACCAAAATCGCGTTGCAGACCAATAAACGGGCTGTTCTGATTGACTCGCTTAATCAACATGGCACGTCTCCTTATCGCTTTGGCGGGCTATGCACCATGCATGCCGCGTGATTTCCTTGTTGACGCTGGGATATAAAACAATTCGCGTGCCAAACCGCCCATTCGCCCGATGCTGCCAGCCAAATCCAGCGTTGACGGATACTTACATTCGTCTGTCAGATTGACATGACCGACGCGCCTGCCACAATGCCCCTGACACGCCTGCCTGCGTGGCAGCGAATCTCGAAATATCGGAAGCGGTTCCCGTAATACCGGGTAACACACGGGCGAGACGTCGCCAGACGCGACGGTATGCGTTGCCCGATCGGCTTCCTTCATCTACACAGGGTTTATGGTCAAAGTCGGTGGTCCCAGCGCGAACGTTGCCCGCGGCTCCGAGAAGGGCGCGTCGCCGATTCATTTTCTGCGCGTGCTTCGGTTCTCGCGCCCGTATTACAAGTACCTCATTCCCGCCATCGTCTGCATCTTTCTGGTGGCGCTGACGTACTCGCTCAACATCGCTGCCGTCTTGCCGGTCATCAAAGTGATAGCCGGCGAGCAGGGCATTCCCGCATGGGTGCATCAGTCCTGCGCCGAAGATCGACTCGATGCCGAATTCTTCCACGACCGCGAAAAGCGGCAACTCACGATTCTCAAAATCAAAAAGAAATCACCGCTGGCAGGAAAGGCTGAAGCCGGCGATGTGTTGCAACTGACAGATCAACCCGACGCCCGCGCGCGCGTTGTGTTGGACGCCATCGGCACCGCAGCGGAAGGTGACACCGTCGCGCTCACGGTCGTTTCCAAAGCGACGGGCAACGCGACGGATATTTCAACGACGGTCGATGGGTTGCCGACGTATCTGCGCGCCGGTCGTTATGCCGTGAGCTATCTACCGCAAGGTGATACGCGCGACGACAAGATGAACACGCTGATCATCGTGTTATTGGTAACGTTGGCCATTGGCGTGTTCGGCGCGGCTTGTCGATTTGCGGGTGAATATCTGATCGCACTAGCGGCGGGGCTGACGCTCGTGTCGATTCGCCGCCGCATGTACGACCACGTGTTGCGTATGCCCTTGGCCCAATTTGCCGCCCACGGTGCCAGCGACATCATTTCGCGCTTCGTGCAGGATAGCCAAGACGTCTATCGCGGGTTGGTTTGGATCTTCGCAAAGACGCTGCGCGAACCGTTGAAGGCGTTGTTCGCCCTCATCATGGCGATGATCATCGACTGGCGCATCACGCTCATTACGCTGGTTATCGCTCCGATCGCCGGTTATATCATCCGCCGCTTCGGAAAGATCATTCGCAAGACGAACAAACGACTCTATCTCGCCTACGGTCGCATGCTGGCCGGCCTCGACGGTGCCCTCAAGGGCATTCGCGTCGTCAAAGGCTATTCGATGGAGAGCTACGAGCGGCGTCACCTGCACGATGTCGATCAAAAGATGCTCAAGCTCATGCTGCGCATCGAACGCGTGGAAGCGATGTCGAGCCCGGTCTTCGAAACCATGGGGCGCATCGCGGCGACGGCCGCCATTATCTTTTTCGCGCATTTAATGTTCGAAGGGCAGATGACGTTTGCGAAGTTCGGCACGCTGGCCGCGCTCATGGCCGCGATGTTCGACCCGATTCGCAAGATGAGTTCGTTCTACAATCGAATTCAACGCGCCAACGCCGCCCTCGATCGCGTGTTCGAGGTCTTCGACATGCCGATCCACGAGCCGAACGACCGCCAAAAGCCGGCGCTGACGGAATTGACCGAAGCGATTCGTTTCGAAGACGTCCGTTTCACGTACCCCGGTGCTGAAAGCCCGGCCCTCGACGGCGTGAGTCTCACCGTCAAAAAGGGCGAGCGCGTGGCATTCGTCGGCCCCAACGGGTCAGGTAAGACGACGCTGCTTTCGATGTTGATTCGTTTTCTCGATCCGCAGGATGGGCGTATTACCTTTGACGGCCAGGATGCGCGCGACTTTTCACTGCGCAGCCTGCGCAAGCAGATGAGCCTGATCACGCAAGATACCGTGATCTTCGACGATTCGATTGCAAACAACATCGCCTACGGTGATGAAAAGCTGATTCGCAAGATTGTGCTTAAGCGACGACATCCGGAACGCAATTACAACCTCGACGGTCAGGAATCCCGCATCGAAGCTGCCGCCAAAGCCGCCTACGCCCATGAGTTCATCATGGACAAGCCGGAGAAGTACGACACGATCGTTGGCGAACAAGGTGCCACGCTCTCCGGCGGTCAAAAGCAACGCCTCGCCATCGCCCGCGCCATGCTGCGCAACGCGCCGATTTTTATCTTTGATGAAGCCACCAGTCAGGTCGACGCCGATAGCGAACAAAAGATACACGAGGCCGTCGAACGATTCCTTGCGGACCGAACGGCGCTGATCATCGCCCACCGATTCTCGACGATTCTGCAAGCCGACCGCATCGTCGTGATGGACCGCGGTCGCATCGTCGATTCAGGCAAGCACGATGAGTTGATCAAACGCTGCGATCTTTATAAGGCGCTTTACGGTAGCCAACTCTTAAAAGACGAGCCGGTTCTTCAGAAGGGCTGACCCGACCTGCATGCGGCGACGTATCGACCCGCACGTCGCAGACCCGTTTTACAACGCCATCTAATTCACCAAGAGCATCGTAAATCCTTGAATGTCGGCACCATTAACGCATCCGTCGCCGTTGATATCGCTGGCGCAAGCTGCAACGCCTGCCACCGGTTCGAGCGCTAGCGCCAAATCCACGAACAAACTCACGTCGCTTAGGTCAATTGAACCGTCGCGATTCATGTCACCCGCATCAACTCGTAGCGCCATAGCGGCGCTAGCGAATGACGTATCGAACGTCCCGGCCAAGAGGTCGGCGTTCCACACTTCGGCGTAACCAATTTGGTCGTCTAACACCCGTTGCATCGCGCCGGCAACCCCGCCGGATCCAAACGATGCGGCACCGTGCCGAACTTCGCTGCGCGCAAACTGCACCGTGGCGAAGCCCGCATCGGCGGAGTCGAGTAGTAGCGCGTACATCCCCGGATAAGTGTTGTCCGCGTTGTTTTGCGTCCACCATGCCGAGAACACGCCGAAGCGACTTCCGATTGTCGACGCGGCGTAAGCGACGACATCGGTCGCGACCGCGTCGGCGCCGAGCACGGGGTGTACGTCAACATCGAGCGGCGTGGTTGGGAAAGCGGCGGCAAATGCGTCGATAACGGTCCGCCAGGATTGCGCATGCAACGCGGCGTCGTATCCGATCGCCATCCAGTTTTGCGTATCCGGCGGAGAGAAGGGAATTTGCATTTCAAATCCGTTTGCGGTCGAACTCGTCATGTGTACGAGTGAAATTTGCGGATGACCGTCGTAGCGCTCACCGAGCGCGGCAATCAGTTCCGACCATTCGCTTAAGAAACGACCGTCCCATGGGAGCGGCATGTTCTGCACTTCGCACGGTTCCGCTTCCGGATCGCAACGAAAGAAAAACTCAAACGGCTCGGCCGCCGGCTCACTGCCCAAAGGTTCATACAGCCACGATGGTTCGCCAAGTGCGCCACAGACAACGCCCAAAGCAACCAACGTGTTTTCGTCAGCCGCAAATTGCAGTTCATCATCGAGGATCGTCCAGTCATAGTTTCCGGGTGTGGGCTCAATGTCGGCCCACGTCACGCGAACGAGCGTTCCATCGACAAACGGAAGCGCCGCCACCGACGGCAGCACCGAGTGACTGAACGCATTGGTCGGCGGGCAACTACAGTAGATCCCCGTCGGCGGACATATTGCGTCGCTGGCGACGCATACTTTTATCGTGAGAAAAATGACGGCGAAAGCCGAGACAATTCGCAATGGCATGTTGTGAAGTCCGTTCGATTAGGCGTGCGGAGTGATCAACGAGTTTGTTTGTGATTCAAGTTGTGGATACGACAGATGAGCCGAACGAACGCGGGGAATAAATATTGCGATTGAATATTTGGATATTGGTGGTTGAGTAACTGATGGTGGTTTACGTTGGTACGGTTATCGAACCGTCGCCCGAATATGCACGATGGCAAGGCTTGGTAACGCCTTCAATCTAAGAATCTCCGTCGATCTGACACTAAGCCCTCCGGCCATTGGCCGGGGGCTAACTTGATATGACCGACACGCTTTCGACCCGACCGGTGATTATCGAGGCTTCGCGAATACCAACTCAATCCCGCCGCACCAGCGCGACCGTCAAATCTTCCGGATGCGCACCGCCGTCAACATAATCCGTCAGGTCGGCCGCGAAATCGCGCAGCACGTGGGCGGGCGTGTCGCCGAGGCCGTCGCAAACGGCCTCTTCGGCACCGCCGATACCCAACGCCGAGCCGTCGCGGTTGAGCGTGGTCTTCGCACCGTCGGTGACGATCAACAACGATTGGCCTTCGTCGAGCGTCATCTGTCGCAACTCATACGCCGCACCGCGCTCGGCTCCCACGGGCGGTGCACCTGCCAACGGTATCAACTCACCATCGCCGTTGGGCGATATGCGACCGGTATGCACGCGGCGACCGGCGATACAAAACTGAACGAGCCCGTTGCTCGGGTCAACTTCGGCCATCATCAAATGAATGCTGTTGCCCGCGTTGTTGAGCAAGAGCCAATTGAGGGCGCGCAAAAACGTATGCGGCGCTTCCTGATACAGCGCCGCATATCGAAACGCGGCGCGCAACTCACCAAGATAGCGCAATCGTGTGAGCGGGTCGGCCTCGACCTTGGCGACGACGGCGAGCACCTTCTTCGTGCGCGTCGCGACGATGTCGTAGTAGTCGCTACACGTGTCGGTCCCGGCCAATCGATACGCGGCCGCTTGCAAACCGGCGACTTCGGGCAAGGCATCGACTGTCAGCGAGCTTTGCAACGCTCGCGCCAATTCCAGCTCGGTCGATACCGTCTCGGCTTCGTGTTCGCTGATGCTGATCAATAAATCGTGCACGCGCGTGGCAACGATTTGGGCGACCGCCGAGAAACGCATAAAGGCGTCGTCACCATACCGCGTACCGCCCGATGCCGTTTCGACATAGACCATACCCAGTACGTCTCGATCCCGTCCGACCAACGGCGCTGCCATTGCGCTGGCGATACCGGCCAGTGATGGTTCGGCCTTTTCGACAGCGCTATAACCTCAAAACGGTTGCGGAAAACGCGGCATTCGTAGTTTTTGTTGACGAATAATTTACG